>CAZKGY010000077.1:0-7057 GCA_964552305.1 uncultured Comamonadaceae bacterium | reverse complement strand
TGCCGTCGTCGTCGCTGTCGTAGACGTTGAACCGGTAGCACCCTTGGTTCAGCTCGATCGTGTCACGGTAGGTCGTGTTGGGCTCCGAGTAGGCGCGGGCCCATTGCACGGTCCCATCGGGACGGGCGATTTCGACCGTCGTCTCCCCTGGCACGTTGTTCGTCTTGGTCCAAACGATGATTCGGTTGTCATCCAAGTCGTTGTATTGCCAGGTCGGCGGACGACGGAAGGTGGTGGACATCCATCCATTGGTGGGCTCTTCGTCCATGCCGTCGGGCACGTCTGCCCGAACCTCAAACCGGAGCAACTCCTCGTCGTCCCCCTGCACATACGCCGCCACGTCGTAGGGAACCTCCAAGTCGCGGGTTTCCAAGAAAGCCATTGGCGTCTCCAGGGTCAGGGTTTGGGTCACGAGCTCTCCTCCGACGATGCCACACACAAACGTCACCGCCGTCAACGGCTCCGACCCGTTGTTGCGGATGCGAACCACGGGGTGCTCGCACACCGGATTCAATCGGGAAAGGAGTTTGTCGTCGCTCGGCGCCAGGATGTCCATGACCTCCACGTCATGGGCCATGTTGGCAGGGCCGTATCCGATGATTTGGCCTTCCATGCGGTAGTTGCCATGCGGGTCGTAGGTCACGTCATACTCCACGTCGAACGACTCCTGCCCCGCCACCAGCGGCGTGAGCTCGAGGTCTTCCGTCCGAACAGGCGCACCAGGGCACCAACCCGCACGGTCGTAAATCCAGGTGCCACCTTGAGGGAACAAGGGGTTGTCCGCGCATTCCTGCATGATTTCCCAACTCCACTGCTCCACGCCGTTCACCTTGACGCTGTGGGTGTTGTAACAAAATTCAGCGCAGTTGTTTCCTTGGCCAAAGTCGTGGCCGCTCGCCCGGGTCTTCAAGCGCCACATCGCCTCACCCTCTCCAGGCGTGTACGTCTCGGGCAAGATGGTTGCGTCCCAATTGTTGAGGTAATGGATGCCTTTCCAAAATGCGGTGACGTTCTTCACGTCTCGCGGGGCGGTCCCCTCGATGAACGCAAACTTCAAGTCGAGCAATTCTTGCCAATTGCCGCATTGCAGCTCCACGCTGTCCTTGAGCAACGGCAGGTAATCCGTGACGTCAAAGACCCACGCCCATCCGTCGCTGTCGAGCGTCAGATTGATGCCATACGGGGTGATGTACCGCGACAACTCGTAGCGATCAATCACCTCAAACGGCTCAGACCAGTAGGCCAATTCCTCGTTGTTGTAGTCGACCACAGGCCCCTCCAACATGTGCGTGGACAAGGTGTCGCCCCATTCCGTCACTGTGGCCGTGAGCAAATCGGCAGGCCAGCCGTACTGCAGGTCCGTCCAAGCCACGTCGTTGCCAAACACGTCCCATTCGGTGATGGACATCGGAGGCACCGGTTGCGCTTCCGCCCAGAAGGACTCCCCAATGGCCGTCAAAGGCAGGGCACCTCCCTGCAAAACGAGGGCTGGTCGCCCGTCGCCGGAGGCCGCGTCGAGGAAGGCCTCACGGGGCGTGAACGCCCGGCGTCCTGCATCCCCGTGCATCCAACCCGCCAACGCGCCTTGCTGGGTGACTTCGCCATCCACGCCTTGCATGTTCATCGCCCCCATCAAATGCTCCGCTTCAGGGTGTCCTGCCAACGACGCCTCGGACGCGCGATGCATCCAAGCTGCCACGGTCTCCGCCGTCAACGCTTCGTCCCACATGCGGAACGCCGCCACGTCGCCGTAGTAGTCCACATCGCCGTAGGCTGAGCCTCCCAGGTTCATGCGAACCACCTCAGCCATGACATTGTCTTTGCCATTGCCTGAGAGCCAGAGCTGTCCATTGACGTAAATGTTCATGACCCCCGTCTGCGCGTCCTTGGTGAAGGCCCAGTGCACCCAATTGCCCTCAAGGATGCCTTCGCCGGCGCCTTGCTCGATGCGGTCGTAGCCACCGTCGAAGCCACAATCCCAATACACCCCGCTGTTCCCCCAAGGAACGTGCACGTTGAGCTCACGCTGGTTCGCGGCATTCACTCCTTCAAACAAGGTGGTGTTGATCGGCAACGCGGCCGCGTCACCACGCAACCAGCATTCCACGGTCACCGTGGTGTCCAACCCAAGCAACGCCTCCGTGTCAATTTCCATGCGGTCGTTGCCATCCATGCGCACGTACCTCGCCGCCCCCATCGAAGAAGGCTCGCAGAATTGCGTCAAGCTGTCGGCCACGTTGAATGCCTGAACATCCAGGCCCGTGCCTTCTCCCATCGTCACGCCATCGAGGGCCACGTCCAACAACAAATTCATCCCTGGTTCTCGAACCAGGGGCTGGAGGAAGTCCAAATCCCAGCTCCCAGCCATGTCCCCCACGGACACAGGGCCATCCACCAACGTCGTCCAACCCGACGTGACCATGCCGTTGAGCGCTTCGACGGACGTCCATCGTGCGCGAAGCGTGAGGCGTGCCACCTCGCTCGCCGCGAGGTTTCCTGCGCGAGGCAAAGACATGCGCCACGCAGAATCTCCTGGCATCCAACCCAAGTCGTTCAATTCCGCTGCAGACCAAAGCCATTGGTGGCGGGTTTGGCCTTCAAGCACCATGGACGCTTCGGCGGGGCCATCCACCAGGCTGGTCCAAACCGTGCTCCCTTGGTCAAATTCGTGCGACGCCGTCGCGAGCAAGCGAATCAGCGTGTCCGCAGGCGCCCCACCCTCAGGCTCAAGCACCAAGGATGCTTGGTCGAAATCGGCATCGTTCAGCAAATGCGTGGGGTGAAACAACGCCGTGCTGTCAAAGAGTCCCGTGTGGTCGAAGAGGTAATTGTAGGTCAGGTAATCCCATTCTCCGCAGGGAAATCCCAAGTTCCCGGCGGTGCCATCTTCGAAGCACTTCAGACGATGGATCATCAACACCTTTCGGTACGCCGTGTCCTGCTGGCTGGGAAATTGAAACCAACGCCGACCGGGGTTGTCGTAGGCCGTGGCCGGGTTGTTTTGGGCTTCCCACGTGTACGTCTGCACCCATGTGGTGTCTCCCGGGTCCGCCTTCGAGGCAAACGGCGTCAACAACAACGAGGCAAGAACGAGGATGGCGGTTTTGGGCAATGTCATGGTGCGAATTTGAGGTGCCCAAAATAAGACACCCCACCCTTTTCGCGCCAGCCTCAGCGTTTGCCCGGGTACACCTTTAGCGCCGCGGCCAAACAAGCCACCGCGCGCTCGATGAGCGCCACCTCCAACACGTACGCGATCCGCACTTGCTTGGTGCCCGCTCCCGCGGTGGCATAGAAACCAGTGGCGGGCGCCATCATGACGGTGTCTCCTTCCAAGTCGAAGTGCTTGAGCATCCATTGACAAAACGCGTCGGCATTGTCGATGGGCAATTCGCACAACGCGTAAAACGCCCCTCCCGGAGTGGGCACCTTGACACCAGGAATGGCGCGCAAGCCTTCCACGAGCGCATTGCGTCGCGCCACGTAGGTGTCTCGGACTTCTTCAAAATAGGCATCCGAGGTGTCCAAGGCCGCTTCGGAAGCGACCTGTGCAAGCGTTGGAGGAGACAGGCGGGCCATGGCAAACTTCATCGCCGCCTTGCGCACCGCGCGGTTCTTGGTGACCATGGCGCCAATGCGCGCACCACACATGCTGTACCGCTTGGACACGCTGTCGACGAGCACGACGTTGTCTTCGAGATCGGGAAGCTGCATCACCGATTTGGGCTTGGCTCCGTCGTAGCAGAATTCGCGGTACACCTCGTCCGCAAACAAGTACAAATCGTGGTCCTTCACCAACTGGGCCAAGGCATCGAGGGCCTCTGGCGCGTAGACCGTGCCGGTGGGGTTGCCGGGGTTGCACAGCAAAATGGCCTTGGTCTTGTCGTTGATTTTGGCCGCAAAGTCTTCGATCGGAGGCAAGGCGAATCCTTGGTCGATGTGGGCCGTGACGGGCACCACCTCCACCCCTGCCATTTGGGCGAAGCCGTTGTAGTTGGCGTAAAACGGTTCGGGAATGATGACCTCATCCCCAGGGTCGAGGCACGACATGAAGGCAAACACGAGCGCCTCCGAACCGCCCGTGGTCACCAAAATGTCGTCCGCCGTCACGTCGACCTGCACGCTCTGGTAGTACTTGGCCAATCCTTCACGGTACGAGGCAAACCCCTCGCTGGGGCTGTATTCAATGACGGTGCGGGTGTCCTGCCGAACCGCATCCAACGCCACTTGCGGCGTGGCGATGTCGGGCTGACCGATGTTGAGGTGAATGACGCGCTTGCCGGCCTCTTTGGCGGCGGTGGCGAACGGCGCGAGTTTCCGAATCGGGCTGTCGGGCATGGCTTGCCCTTTGCGGCTGATGCTTGGCATGGATCAGAGGTTCAAATGCGGAGGCGAAGATAGGTCGAGCGCCATGGTGCGGTGCGGACCGATGTCCGGGATGTTGTAGGTGTCGTTCAAAAAGACAAATCCCATCCGCGCGTAAAACCCAAACGCCACTTCCCGGGCGTCGCACCACAGCACGTCTCGCCCTTGGGCACGAACCTCTTCCGCGGCCTGGCGAACGATCGCGGCGCCAGCGCCCCAGCCCCGCACCTCAGGGAGCGTGCCCATGACCCGGAGCCGAACATCGCGGCTCTCGGCCCACGGCACTGCCACTCGGTTGCAGTGCTGGTCAAAGAGCGAGCAGGCCCCGACCAAGCGCCCTTCAAACCCGGGCACTTCAATGCCCCACGGCACCTCGCCCGCCACAAACGCCCCGAGATGCAACGCACCCGGCGCCTCGTCGATGTCAATGACGCACACGTCGGGCGAGGGCTTGTGGGGCCACAGCACGCGGTGCCGCAATTCCCGGGTGCCGACCGCCGGAATCCGACGCACGACCACCTCATGCTTGTCTGCAGAACCTTGGCTCATGACCTGAAGGCCTTTTCCCAATCCCGGCGGTCGCGCTTGGTCGGGCGCCCCACCCCCTTGGGTCGGTCCTGTTGGGCCAACCGAATCATTTCCAACTTCTCCTTCTCTTCCGGCGCCGTCACGTCGCGCATGTGGTCAGGAACCAATGCAGCTCCGACACGGCTTCGCGGGAACGACACCACCTCGTGGCTGAACATGACCGCCCCTTTCCGAACGTTCACCACCTCTCCGACCTTGACTTCACGGGCGGGCTTCACGGCTTTGCCATCCACGAACACCTTGCCTTCCCGACAGTGCTGGCTGGCCATGGAACGGGTCTTGAACACCCTCACCGCCCAAAGAAATTTGTCGACCCTCATGACGTAGGAACATGTTGCGCCCGAAGCGCATTCAACACCTCCCTCCCTTTCTGTTGGGAAGCGAACTCAAACATCTCGACATCTTCGAACTCCAGGCCATGTCCCTTGCGGATGCGGGCCGTCAAAATGAAGGAATGCGCGCGAATGATGTTCTGCTGAGAATGACTCGTGTATTGCGTGGCGCCTTTATACTCGGCGAGCACCACCCCTTCCATGTCCTCAAGCTTCCACGATTTGGACTTGAGTTTCACGGGGCCCAAACGACGCCGAACCTCCAACCGCTCGAACCCCACTTCCAACTCCGTTTCCACCAACAAAATGGCGGCCATCAGAACCAAGGCGAGGGGCAACCAAAAAATGTGATGCAGCGTGGCGAAGATGCCCGCAAACAGCAAGGCTGAAGCGAGGGGAATGCCCTCGTATTGTCGTCCCATGTCCCAGGTTCTCACAGCGCCAAAGGTAGAGACGCTTGAAACTGCGTCACTCCTTCACCAAGCGAAACCCCTGGGCTTCGCCCTCGCCAAACTGCACAATCACGTGGTACAGCCCTGAAGGCAAACCCTCCACAGACACCGGCTCTGCACCGACGCCAGACCGCTCCAAAATGCGCTTGCCATCCAGGCCGATCAACTGCACTTCCCACGATTCTTGACCTTGGAATCCCTGCAATCGGAACGACGCTGCAGTCGGGTTGGGATGCAGAAGAAGCGGCGCCCTTTCCGTCCCCAGATTCGTCGTGGCAGACGTTTTTGGTTCGCAGACCACCACGTTCAGGGCGTTCCCGGGAAGTTGTCCCAAGACATTGTCTTCCACCACCAGGTCTCCATCGGGGTTTTTGACCTGATACCCGCACTGGTCGGCGTACGCCACAGGCATGATCACCACGAAATCCACCTCCCCTTCCCAGACATTCACCATGGCCGTGCGGGAGGAAAACCCGTCGTAATCGAAGTAGCCATCGCCGTCGAAATCGGGATTGAAGAAGATTTGGGATTCCAATCCTTCGTCCGAGTAAAACGCCATCCCGCCTGCATACCAACCGTACCCATCTCCATCGAAGAATGTCACCTCCATCAAGCCACAAGACGACATGTCCTCGCAAGGCTCGAGTCCGTACACGCTACAGGGGTCATCCCCAGGCGCGCCCGAATCGTCGCTGCTGAACACCACGTTGCCGTCGCTGTCAGCGATGCTGTAATCGTGGTATTGGCCCCACCCGTCTTCGTTGTACACAACGTCGATGCGGTCGCCAATGTCCACGGGAATGAAGAACGACTCGCTGCCGATGTTGAGCATGGTTTCCGAGGCCACTTCGTTGCCATCGACCAGCACGTGCAAGGACGCCCCATCCCAGCCACTTGGACCTCCATTGCCACACGTCATGGTGATGGTCCACGCGCCGCATGTCCCTTCCGGAGCGGGGAAGTCAAAGGGCATCACTTCACCCAAGGAATGCACCACCCCGTTGTACGCCAGCATGTCCGCTCCGATGACGGGGGCCGTGTTGGCCTGAATCCCGTCGTCATCCACAGTGATGTTGACGGTGCCCGAGTTGTTGAAGGAGGACAAATTCATCCCATTGAAAAGGTCCACGCTTTCGTACACGCCCGGCACAATGTGGGCGTACAAGATGTCGTCGATGAATTGGGACGACAGCAAGGCGTCGACGCTTTCAAACCCGTTGGCCTCTGCCAAAGCGAAAAAGGCATCGTCTGTTGGAGCAAAGACGGTGAAGGGGCCTTCTGCAGGTTCGTTGTCATTCAAGATCGGCTGGCCCCGAAGGG
>CAZKGY010000076.1:0-7093 GCA_964552305.1 uncultured Comamonadaceae bacterium | reverse complement strand
GCGCATCGCAGGTTGACGTAGTACGCGCAACCCAAAGGCGACGACCAGCCCAAGAATCCAGCGTAGTACATGCGGTCGTGCCGCTCCTTGGCGCGGATGAATTGCGCTGCTTGCGCCACCGGACGGCCGCAGACGGCAGGGGTGGGGTGCAAGGCCTTGGCCATGCCGTGCAGATCCCCGTCGTAGTGGGCGGAGATTCGGGTTTCCAGATGGGTCAGGGCGCCGTATTGCTTGTCGTGAGGCCCGTTCAAGACAATCTCCGAAGCACCGAGGTCACGCAACACATCCAAGATGTGGTCGGTCACCAGTTGTTGTTCTTGGCGCTCTTTCTGGGTCCAAGCCACTTGCGATCCGTCGCGACGCGTTCCTGCCAGACTGACCGTGTCCATGTCGTGTTGTTGGGCCCGCAACAGGAGCTCCGGGGACGCACCACACCAAGTGCCCTCCACCGGATGGTGCATCAGGTACACGAGGGCACGGGGATGAAGGTCGCACAGGCGTTGAAAGGCTGTTTCGGGGGCTTCGGCATGTTCCAAAACGTGCGTCCTTGAGAGAACGACCTTGTCCAAGGTGCCGTGCTTGATTGCATCGATTGCTTCACGGACGTTGTTCTCGTGCGCTTCCCTCGTGGTCTCGTGAATTTCCGACGTGGCCACGTGGGGCAAGGTTCCGGGAGCCGGGGCCTCGGCCTTCACTGCGTGGCCCTTCCATGTCATTTCGGACGCCCCGTTGGTCGCATCAAAGGGGGCAAAGAAAAAGGTGCTCGTGCCGTGCACGTCAGGCACCAACGTGTACACGTCGTTGTGCCCTGGTGGTCGCCACCAGAGTTTGGGCTCGTTGTCGTGCTTGATGTCAGCCACGCCGTGGAACAATCATGACCGTCAGCCGGGAGGTGCACACCAAGTCGTCGTCGTCGTCGCGGATGTCGATGGACCAAACATGGAGCCTGCCTCCACGGTGCACGAGGTTCGCGGTCCCATGGACCCAGCCATGTTTGACCCCCTTGACGTGGTTGGCATTCACCTCAATGCCCACAGCGCCTTTGCCTTGTTCATGGACGAGCATGTGAGACCCCACGCTTCCCAGCGTTTCCGCCAAGACCACGCTCGCCCCACCGTGCAGCAGGCCGTAGGGTTGGTGGGTTCGTGCATCCACAGGCAACCGACCCTTGACAACGCCTTCGTTCACCTCGAGAATTTCCAAGCCAATGGCCTCGGCAATGGTATCCTTTCCAATCTCGCGCAACCGCGCCATCTTTGCATCGTCCATCATGTCAAAATTACAATCAAAAGACGCGCAGAGGCGCATTCTGCTCGCAGAAGACACGGCGAGTTTGAGGGAGTTGGTGGTGCTCAACCTTCGGGCGGAGGGCTACCATGTCGTGGAGGTGGACAACGGCCGCGACGCGCTGGATGCGTTGCGAGGGCAGCGGTTTGACGTGGCAGTGTTGGACGTGATGATGCCGGGCATGGATGGCTTCGCCGTGTGCCGCACCGCTCGGCTTGAAGGCGTTGCCACCCCCATCTTGTTTCTCACTGCGCGAAACGAAGGCGAGGACAGGGTGGAGGGACTCAGGCTTGGCGCCAACGATTACCTCGGGAAGCCTTTTGCGATGGAGGAGTTGTTGATTCGGTTGAATCGGTTGATGGCCCCAGCAGAGGTCCATGCATGGACGGCGATGAAGGATGCCCAAATCGCTGCGTTCGACGTGGACTTCGAAGCCTTCGAGGTTCGCAAGGCAGGGGCGCTCGTGCGCACCTTGTCGAAACGCGAGGCCATGCTGCTCAAGCTGTTGGTCGGACGGGAAGGGGAAGTGGTCAGCCGTGAAGACATCTTGCAGGTGGTGTGGGGGTACGACATCGTGCCGAACACGCGGACCATTGACAACTTCATTCTGGCCTTCCGCAAGACGTTTGAGGCCGATCCCAAAAAACCCAAGCACTTCCAAAGCATCCGCAGCGTGGGGTACAAATTCACCCGCTAACAGGGCTTTGAAGATTTTTTTTTCGAACGCAGGCAACCCTCCAAATTGGGGTCCGTCTATCCATCGACATGGTCAATGATCATGTTGGTTTCAATTTTCTTGCAGGTTACGGAGGAGGCTTCACGGCCTCCTTCTTTCTGCCCTCAAGTCAAGGCGACGTGGACCACCGCTTTGGTCTCAAAAAAGGGGGCAGGGAACCATTCAGACAGCGGATGAACCGTGCAAGGCTTGCGCACTTCATCGAGCTCTTCTTGCAAGTCCCCTCCTTTCAAGTACAGGATGCCGTTGGGCAAGTTGTGGTTGGATGCCGGGGCCAGTTTGCCCTCGACCCAAGGCAGGAATTGCCCCATCCGTGTGACGGCACGGCTGACGACAAAATCGAAGGATCCCTCGACGTCTTCGGCACGTGCGTGCACGGCTTGCACGTTTTGGAGCTGGAGTGTCTTTGCCAATTCGCGAACGACCTTGATCTTTTTGCCGATGCTGTCGCACAGCACGAAGGACGTGTCGGGGTGCATCACCGCCAATGGCAAGCCGGGAAACCCGCCGCCTGTGCCCACGTCCAACACGTGGCTGCCTGGGGCAAACCTGAGCACTTTGGCAATGCCCAGGCTGTGAAGGACATGCCGCTCCATGACGTGTTCGTCCTTTCGGGAAATGACGTTGATGCGCTGGTTCCACTCCTTCACGCCTTGGGCGAGCAAGTCGAGTTGTTCCAGCTGTTCCTCGGACAGGTCAGGGAAATGCGGTGCGACGGTGGCTTGGGCGGTCATCCCACTCAGAGCGTCTCTCGGCTCGACTCCAAGATTTTGGCCATCATGTCGCGCGCCCGAAACAGCTGGGCTTTCACCGTCCCCAGCGGCAGGTCAAGTTCTTCGGCAATCTCGTCGTAGCTCTTTTCCTCGAAGTACCTCAATTCAACCAGCCTGCGGTAGCGGTCCTTCAGTTGGGCCACCACGTCGCGCAGGCGCTCAATCCGTTCTTTTTTCTCCAGGGTCTCCATGGGGTCCAGACCTTCGTCTCGGACGCTGATCTCCATGCGGTCGCCTTCGTCGTTCGTGAATCCTCGGTCGAGGGACAGCGCCTTGATGCGCTTCTTGCGGATGAAGTCAATCGTGTGGTTCGACGCGATTTTGAACAGCCAGGTCGAGAAGGCGAAGGCCGGCGTATACTGGTGCAGCCGTTTGAAGGCCTTGGTGAAGGTCTCGATGGTCAAATCCTCGGCGTCGTCTTCGCTGAACACCATGCGATTGATCAAATGGAAGATCGCGCCTTCGTAGCGCTCCATGAGTTCGGCGTAGGCCTTTTGGTCCTTCTCTTGGGTCGCCCTCAGCACCAGTTCGTAGTCCTTCTGGGCTTTGTCAGAGAGGTTGGGATTCACTTCCATGGGATCGATTCAGAGGTTGCGCCCTTCCACCACGACCACGTTCGAAACAACGCCACCAAGGGCTCCAAGAGGATCCTCCAAGCGTCCAAGGCAGGCCTTCCAGCGCGGTGCAAGAACGTTCCGAAGGTAAGTGTCCTTGCCACGATTGACAACGCCAATCCGGCGACGGATGTCACAGAGGGATTGTGAACAACGGAGGCCACGAGAAGGGCCCACCCCAGCCCAGGTAGCCCGAGTCGAACCAAGGTTGTCCATGGGTAGTGGGGACTGGCGGAAAAGTGCCTTGTTTTTTGGGTGCGCCAGGCCTTCCAGGTGGAGGGCCATTCGGATGCGGTTTGGCCGCGGGGGTCGAGGCATGCCTGAACACGTGCGCCGGCACGGCAAGCTTGCTGAAGCCACAAGTCGTCGTCGCCTGAAGGGGAGGATGGGGCATGGCGCATGCCTTGGGTTTGCATCCACATGTCCTTGGTCCAGGCCATGTTTCGACCAAACGCCAAATACGGCGACCCCGCTTCCACGGCGCCCACCGCGCGTTGGGCCAGACGTTCTGCCTCGAGTGTCTGCAAGGCGAAAAGCCAAGATGCTCCCGTGGGGCCTTGTTGCATGGGCAAGCTGACGCCTACCCGCACGTCCCAATGGGTTCGGCTGCCTGCCGTCATGCGCACAATCCATGACGGATGCAAGGGCATGCAGTCTGCGTCTGTTGCGAGGATTGTTTCCCCTTGGGACGCCTGCATGCCTGCCTCCAGGGCATCCCGTTTGCCTGGTCTCGTGTGGGTCACTTGCACCCTGCGCCAGCCAGGATGGCTTTCGCAAGCCTCGCCCAGCAAGGACCAAGTGTCGTCGGTGCTGCCGTCGTCCACGACAACCACTTCCACCGACATGCCAGCCCGCTCAGCTTCAAGCACCGCGGGCAACAAGCGTTCGGCAAATGCCCGCACCCTCGACGCTTCGTTGCGCATGCATGCCAACACCGTCACGGCACCGGACGGGGAAGAAAGAGGCTCTGGTTTTTGGGCGCGTGCGGCGTCCCAACGCCAGGACCACCACAATTGGATGCCTGTCCCGACCAACGAGCCAACCATGCGAAGGGGCTTAGTGGATCACCACGAACCGGTCAATCCAACGCGCTCCGTCCACCCCTTGCCATTCCACGAAGTAGGTCCCTTCGGCCCACGGCGACACATCCAGCAGGAGGTTGGTTTCGGACACGACTCGTTCAATCACCATGCGGCCGGCACCGTCCCTGACGGTCAACGCACCTTGCGAGGATGGCAGTTGAATTTGGACCGTGCTCGATGCTGGGTTGGGAAAGGCATTCAGCTCACCCACAAGCACCTGGTCCACGCCCGTTTCGACATCCACGCAAAATTGAACCTGTTGGGAAGCGCCAAACTCGCCACCCGTGGCCTCGACCGTGCCGTCGGGCGCCTCGATGGTCCAGCTTCCTTCGCCGTAGTCGCAGCAAATGCCGTCTTCGTAGCTGTCCTCGATTCGGAATTGGTAGCACCCTTCTTCCAAGCAAAAGTCCACCACGATTTCGGTGCCGTCGAGGTTGTCTTCGTAAGGTCCGCCCTGGTACAGCACTTGGCCGAGGCGCTTCAGGGTCCACGTCGTCTCGCTGCCGTAGTCGTCCAAGACAAGCGTCATGGTGTAGTTGGCGGTGGGACCGTCGTAGGTGGTGAATTCCGCCAGCGTCGTGTTGTTCAAGGCGTTGTCGTCGGCCATGCCGTTGGGGGAGTTGACCGTGACCTCGACTTCGTTGTTGCCCCCTTCAGGGGTGAAGGGAGGAAGGGCAATCAAGGCCGTTTCGAAGGGTTCCAAAGACCCGGCCCACGACTGCTGTTGGACGTTGCCGCCGTTGATCGTGTATTCGATCATGCAGCTCGTCAAGGTGTTCATGCCGGTGTTGGTGAGGGTGACTTCGATGGTCACTTGTTCCACCCCGCACAACAAGCCTTCTGGCGCCGAAGTGATGTTCACGCCTGCGTCGTTGTTGAAGGTGACTGCGCCGTCCGGGTAGCCGTCCATCACTTGGATGTTGGATCCGGTTGGGTCGAGGTATTCGTCGAGTCCCACGTTCCAGCTGACATCGAAGCGGCCATACCAGTCGGGTTGTCCGTTGTTCACCGAGCCGGAACAAGCTGCCGCGCCTCCGTAGAGCTGGCCGATGACCCGGTGGTTTTGGTCAAACAAGGGGGATCCAGACGACCCGCCTTCGGTGACGCCAAGTTCCCATTGGTTGATGAACCACACGGCCGCACCTCCCTGGTTCTGTTGGGAGGGGCTGTCGTCTTCGAAGCAAATCTTCTTGATGTCCCCAGAAGGGTGGTGGATGCCCACGGCGCTCGAGGGGGTGGCTCCTGTTGCGTCCCACCCAGCGTACTGGACGTCAAAATTCGCAGGTGGCGTTTGGCTGAGTTCGATCAACGCCACGTCCGACTGGCCGCTGTTGACGAGCAAGGTGCCGCCGCTGATGCTCTGGTTGGTCGGACCGTTGTTGCCCGCGCAAGTCGGCGATTCGTGGTTGAAGTAGTACACCCAGTTGCCAGCGTTGCCAAGGCAGTGGTTGGCGGTCAGGAAATATGGCGTTCCATCGTTCATGGTGTTGTTGAGCAACGCTCCCGTACAGACCGCGTATCCCCCTTGCACAATGAGGGCCACGCTGCGGGATTCGGTGGCCCACGTCGCGCCTTCCGGACAATTCACGTTCACGTTGCAGTTGCCGCTGTTGCCGAACGGGCCACGGTTGCCGGCATGGGGCCAACCGCTAAGGGCTCGGTAGCCTTGGACAATTTGGTCAATCTCAAGGCTTGGCATGGCGTCCAAAGACAGCGGTTGCCTGTATTCCACCACCAACTCGTCGGTGGCAAGCACCCCTGTGGCCAATCCGCCCCAAGGCTTCATGTTTCGGTGATCCAACGCGCCAATGGATGCGCTTCCATCGGCCGCGTACAAGAACAGTTGTCCGCCTTTGGGCACATCAAACGTCGCAAACCGAAGGGACAGGTTGGTCGCCCCAGGTGCGGCAACCACGAGTCGCCAGACCCGGCAACCGTGTTCGACGCTCCATGCGCCTTGGCTCACTGCATCGAAAGACACGGCGTGCTCCACGCCAAAGCGCCAGGGCGCCTCCTTGTAACGGTCGGTGACGCCGTCTTCCAGAGCGAGTGCGGCCCGGTCGATGGCAGGGAGGTGAAGGGCTTCGGGGCGGGTGCCTTCAGACCACGGCGAACCGCCGTAGGTGATTTGGGCAACAGCAAGGTCGCACCACCCGAGGAGGGCGGTGGCAAGGGAGAGGGCGGCAATGCGTTTCATGCAGGGGTGTTCAATGGTAGGTGTAGGGGATGAGCTCTTTCCATCCTTCGAGCATCAACATGGTCGTTCCACGAGGCGAGCCTCGGTAAGACGACACGTCGAGCTGCAGGGTGTCGTGAACCATCGCGCGACAAGGGTCGCCCGAAGAACGGTGGACGAGCTTCAGTGGTTGCTTGGGAGGCAGGCTTTTGAGCATGGGCCCAGCCGATTCGAGGTCAAACTGGTGGTCGCCGCATCCTCCGCTGTAGGTCACGACCGCGACCAATTCGTCGCCTTTCACCGTCGCCGTGTCGATGGAGCAGGGCACTTCAAGCCATGCACTCGACGATTCCGTCACAGGCGTGCTGTCCGCCACGTCTTGGGGGCTGACGCATCCAAGGGACGCAAGCCACGCAAGGGCCACG
>CAZKGY010000075.1:0-7097 GCA_964552305.1 uncultured Comamonadaceae bacterium | reverse complement strand
TCAATGGGTTTGGCAAGGGGATACCGTGGTTTCACTTGACGAAGCAACAACTTTGCCTGCACAAACCTTAAGCCTCCTCAACGAATTCAATGGCATGGGCCAAGTGGTGGGCTCGATGCTCACCATCACAGACCAATGCGGGTACTTTGAGAACTTTCCAGAAACCTTCAGGCAATCGGTGGCACGTGAGGTGGAAATGTGTTCCAACGACCGAATCACGTTGGCCACATCGAACCTCGACGTCATGGGTGTGAGCGACGTGCTTGTCGACGGGACCAGCGTCGTCGGGCTGACTCCTTCGGTAGGCGGCAATCCACCGCTGGCGGCATTGCCTGACCTCAGGGACGGGTGGTACATCGGCGACCTCATCACTGGAACTTTGCCTGGAGGCACGGCAAGCTGGGATGGCGTCCTCACCATCGTGGACACCTGTGGCTTCGAAACCAGTGCACCCATTTCGTTGTCAACGTGCGCCATCCCCAACGTCTTCACACCCAACGGCGACCCAGAAAACGACGACTTCGAAATCCGAGGATTGCTTGGACAAATCGGTGCGGTCTTGATGGTGTACAACCGCAACGGACGCAAGGTCTTTGAGTCAGAAATCAAACTTCCAACGGAGAACACCCTCAGCTGGAGCGGTCGTTACGACAACGGCGAACCAGCCCCCGAAGGGGTTTATCAGTGGGTCCTAGTACGTCCTGACGGGGAGAAGGAAGTGGGCAACATCAGCCTGTTCCGATAGGTTAACCTCGTAGCAGGGACTTTCCTGTCATCTCGTCAGGCTGGGGAACCCCCATCAATTCGAGGATGGTCGGCGCCACGTCGGCAAGGATGCCCGACGTCAACGTTTTCGATCCGTCTGACAGCAACACAACAGGAACTGGGTTGGTGGTGTGCGCCGTGTGGGGGCTTCCGTCTGCATTCCGGGCGTGGTCGGCGTTGCCATGGTCGGCAATCACCAAGGCAGCGTAACCTTGGTTTCGGGCTTCCTCAAGCACTTCTGCAAGGCAGGCGTCGGTCGTTTCCACGGCCTGCTTGACCGCCTCGAACACCCCTGTGTGCCCCACCATGTCAGGGTTCGCAAAATTCAAGCACACGAAATCGGGCTGCCACGTCTTCAAGGCTTCCACTGCTTGATCCTTCAACTTGAAGGCGGACATCTCAGGCTTCAAGTCGTACGTCGCCACCTTGGGGCTGGGCGCCATGGCCCGTTGCTCTCCTTCAAACGGGGCTTCGCGACCGCCACTGAAAAAGAACGTGACGTGAGGGTACTTTTCCGTTTCTGCCATCCGCAGCTGGGTCTTCCCCGCAGAGGCCACCACCTCACCCAGCGTGTTTTCCAAGTTCGGCTTGTCGTACATCACCGAGACGCCTTCGAACGAGTCGTCGTAGTTGGTCATGGTGACGTAATGCAACGCCAAAGGCTCCATGCCGTGCTCGGGGAAGGCCTGTTGCGTCAAGGCCATGGTGATTTCACGGCAACGGTCTGTCCGGAAGTTGAAGCAGATGACGACGTCTCCGGGTCGGATGGATCCATCCACCCCTTCCACGGCAAACGGCACGATGAACTCGTCCGTGATGCCCTCGTCGTAGCTCGCTTGAATGCCAGCCAGGGAGTCACCGAAGGATCGCTCGGCCCGTCCCAGCAAGGCTTGGTAGCTGAGTCGAACTCGCTCCCAACGGGAATCTCGGTCCATGGCGTAATATCGACCGTGCACCGAAGCCACACGCGCGCTGGTGCCAGCAAGGTGGGCCTCCAAGGCCTTCATGTAGGCCAAACCAGTCTGTGGAGCCGTGTCTCTGCCATCGGTGAACGCGTGCACGAACACGTCATTCAATCCGAAACCTTGGACCACATCCACGAGCTCGTGAAGGTGGGCCTGTTGGCTGTGTACACCCCCTTTCGACACAAGCCCCATGAGGTGCAAGCGGCAGCCCGCGTCCTTGGCCCGCACGCAGGCCTTTTTGAGCGTCTCGTTTTGCGCGAACTCGCCCGACGCGATGGCCCGATCGATTCGCAACAAATCCTGGTACACGATGCGCCCCGCACCGATGTTCATGTGCCCCACTTCGCTGTTGCCCATTTGCCCCTCCGGCAAGCCGACGTGCGAGCCATCCGTGCGAAGGGTGGCATGCGCACAAACCTTCATCAGCTCGTCCATGCAAGGCGTATGCGCGGCAAAAATGGCGTTGGACTCGGTGGAAGGCTCTCCGATGCCCCATCCATCCAAAATGATGAGGGCCGTTTTCTTGGGTGTCATGTCTTCAGTCGATCGTTTGCAGGCGTCAGGCAAAGGTAAGGGGCCAAACCATCGCGACTTCGAAGCCCGGTTTGGGATGATTCATCAACAATTGAGCCTTGTGGGCCTCCGCCGTGGCTTTGGCCAAATAAAGCCCCAAGCCTGTGCCAGAAGTATCCTTCGACAACGACACAAAGGGCTGAGTGACTTCGTTCCATTGCGATTTGGGGATGCCGTTGCCTTCATCCAACACCTTGAACCAGGCTGAGCGCTCGTCTTGGCCCCAGCGAACCTCCACCGCTCCTTCCGTGTGACGAAGTGCGTTGTCCAGCAGGTTGCCCAAGGCAAGCGTGAGCAGGGCCCGATCGCCTTCCAAGGCCTGACCAACCCCTTCGGATTCTTCGAAGACTCGTACACGCTCTACGCCAGGATGGTTGTCCAAACGACCAAGCGCCTCGTGGACGACGTCAGACCAATGGAATGACGTGAGCACAAGAGGGGCGTCTCGGTTCAATTTGCTCGCCACCAAGATGTCCTCCACCCGATGGTTCAACGCCTCGACACCTCGCTGCATGCCTTCAATCACACGTCCAGTGTCTTCTTCCGACAAAGACACGCGCTTGAGGGTGTCCACGCCGAGCTGAATGGTGGACAACGGTGTCTTCAGTTCGTGGGTCACCGCCCGCATGAAATGGCGATCTCGCTTGATGCGGACTTCGTCTCGTCGCAAGCCACGGTCGAGGCGAATCAGACCCAGCACCAGCAAACACGCGAAGACAGCGCCTTCCCCAAAAACCATCAGGACTTTGCCGTCCGCACTGGATTGCGTGAGCAGGTAGGCCCACCACCCGAATTGGGCGAGGACGTAAAGCCCCAAAATCCGAAGCAACCAGCGGCTTCGGTGCACGGCTTATTTGTTCCCTTTTCCGCCGCCTCCACGCTCCGAGAGCCAAGGCGAAACAGGCATCATGTTGTCGACAGGACGTGCAAGCAAGTGGTGTTGCTCGTCGCCATTGCGCCCCCGAACCACCGTGGATGAACGCACTTCCCATCCGTGAGAAGCCAACACGTTGAGGGCTTGCAAGGTGCTTTCAAAACGGTAGGTCTTCAAGGCTTCCACCGCCTTCAAAAAGTCTTGGTCACGCGTCATGCGAAGCACGATGTCGTCGATGTTGAATCGAACCATTTCGTTGTTCGCTTGGGTGAACGACACCAATTCGCCGTAAAACTCCCCTGATCGAATGCTCGTGCGGTACACGCCTCCTTGACGTCCTTCCTCCTTCCCAACCAAGCGGGAATCTTGTGCGTTGGCACATACAGCAGCCAAGAGCATCGCACCGGTCATCCAAATTTTCATCGTCTGTTGCTTTTAGTGAGCCGACAAGGTACAAATCCCGCGCCCTCTTATGCCAAACACACACGCTGCTTTGCCATGTGCGGGGCCTTCAACAAAATGCCGCGACCACGCCAAACCACGCTGACCCGCCAGTCCTCCGAATCCTGAACGGCCATCCAAGCCTCATGCATGCCGTCGCTCCATGCGATGTCATCCACCACCAGCGCGTGACTGACACGCGGGGCGAGTGCGTCCACCAGGTGACGCGTGGCTTGGCCTTCGTGGTGGCCATCCAGGAACACCACGTCCCAGCACGCGTTTTCGTCGAGGGCATCGAGCATCGACTGGAAGGTGCCCACACGAGACCTCACGCACCCTTCCACACCCAAGGATTGCCACCCCGACCGCGCCCAAGCCATGGTGTTGGGGCACCCCTCCCAAGTCTCCACATCCCAGCCAGATCGCACAAAGTGCATCGCCGTCAGCCCCAAAGAGGTGCCAAGTTCCAGGACCTTGCCATGCGTGTGGAGGCTGCGAAGCCATCGGGCCATGGCTTCTGCATCCGACTCCTGGGTGAGGACGTGTCTGGCCAGATGGGACACCGCGCGATTGGTCTGGCCTGATCCATGTTTCACACGAGATCCTGCGCCGTGGTCGTGGTGCTCGAGGGTGGCCGACGACGCACGCCACTTGGATCGCAACGCACGAATCGATTGAAGAGCAACCTTGTCGTCAAGGAGGATTGCCCCCTCGGGCCAATGTTTGGGGTTTTCTTGCAACGCCCGCGCCATGCGAAAGAGCGTGGGGGAATGCATCGACCGCCACGATTTTCCGGTCCACTGGGACACCAAACGGTGGGAGGAAATTCGACGCCAGTTCATCTTTTGTGGGACGGAAAGGGAACAAACATACTTCGTTATCTTCGCGCTCCCGGGCGGTTAGCTCAGTTGGTTCAGAGCACCTCGTTTACACCGAGGGGGTCGGGGGTTCGAGTCCCTCACCGCCCACTTCCCAAGACCCTTGCTCCATGCAGGGGTTTTTTGTGCTCAGTCCTCAGAAAGCGAGGTGGATGCAAGGGACTCTAACAACGCGTCCAGGCGCTCTTTCACGTGCGCTTCACCGAGGCACGTGAGGTGGTGGTAATCGCGAAACCATTCATGGTTTTGGTTGTCGCGCCCCATGGCCAACCGATGCACCAGCCCCGACTGATGACGACCGACTTCCTCCATCATGGCTTCGTAACCCTGCAGCGCCTCTTGGTTGACTTGCTCGTAATAGCAGGGATGCAGCGGGTTTTCGACCACCACAAGGTGCCAACCTTCCGCCACGACCGATTCCACCAAAGACTTGAACAAATCCGGGGCCACCGACGCCTCAGCCCACCAGTTGTTGGACGTCATGCGCTCGCCCAGCCCTTCTCGATACCCTTCGGACACGGCCTGCTCCTCGCAGGCAACGTCCCACCACGCATGGGTTTTCTTGCACTGCAACGTATGCCACGCCATGGACAGACGAAACTTCAAGGGCACGTCTGACCGCCACAAATCCGTCCACGTCATCAGAGGCGCGACGCGTCCCATGGCCATTTGCCCCCAATTGTCCTCTTGGGTGTTGCCACTCAAACGATCCTCTGCCAGGGGACTGAACTTGTTGGGCCAAAAGGTGAACACAATGCCTTGGATGTCCGAACGGTCATCCTTCGTGGCAGCCAACGACTCCACCATTTTCAAGGAACTGAACAAATCCTGGGCTGGACCGCTGAACCGAGGCTTGTCTTGCCAAGGCACGTCGTCCGCATGGCTGTCGCCCACCAGCACGAACGGATGGTTATGCGCCTCCTTGAATTCTTGGAGCGATTGCACGTGAAAATAGACGTGCAGCACAACAGCCAAGCCCAAGGCCCACGACAGGATGAGCATGATTCTCCGGACCATCAGAAGGCAAAATAAATGAAGGTGCTTGCCTCGTTTCGAAGCGAAAACATCAACGCACCCAAAACAAACAATGCTTCGACCCAAGCATGACGCCAGATCCCCCGCCACATCCACCGAATGCCGCGCCGGAATTGGAGCCACTCTAGCACCATGAACAGCACGAAGAAAAGCATGAAAAACCGCTCGTCGGTGCCAGCCCAGAACGTCCTCACTTGACCCCAACCAGAGAGCCCCTGAGACCACCCCTTGGTCATGCCCGCCAGCATGTCCGTTGCATGTTGCCAGGAATCTGCCCGGAAAAACACCCACGCAAAGCACACCAACGCAAAGGTCCATGCCATGTTGAGCGCGTGTGACCAACGGACCCTGCCCCAGTCGACCTTGTTTCTCCCCATCACAAACACGGGCACAAACAACGCCGCATGGATGCCGCCCCAGATGACAAACTTCCAGTCTGCCCCATGCCACAACCCACTCACCAAAAACACCACGGCGACGTTGCGCAAGGAGCGCCATTGACCTCCCCGTGACCCCCCCAGAGGTATGTAGAGGTAATCTCTGAACCAGGCGTTGAGGCTGATGTGCCAGCGCCGCCAAAACTCGGCGACGTTTCTGGAGAAATAGGGGAAGCGAAAGTTGCTCTTCAGCCGCAAACCAAAGAGCCTGCCCAACCCAATGGCCATGTCGCTGTACCCGCTGAAATCCCCGTAAATCTGGATGGCGAACGCCACCACCCCAAGCGCGAGAATGGGCCCTTGCAAGGCCTCCGATTCACCAAAAATGGCATTGGCGTATTGGGCTGCGCTGTCCGCAATGACCACCTTTTTGAACAGGCCCCACGCAACCATTCGAAGCCCCACCCAAGCCCCGACTTCCGTCACTTTCCTCAAGCGTTGAAGCTGGGGCAACAGCCGTGATGCCCGTTCGATGGGCCCTGCGACCAGCTGAGGAAAGAAGCTCACGTAGGCCGCAAATTCCAGCCAGTCGTCGCTCGCCTTCAGCTGCCGCCGGTAGACATCCAGGGTGTAGCTCAGCGTTTGAAACGTGTAAAAACTGATGCCCACCGGAAGGATGATTTGCAACGACGGCCGGTGCATTTCCACCCCCAACGCCGACCATGCATCCACCCAACTGTCGATGAAAAAGCCGGCGTACTTGAAGAAGGCCAGCAACCCCAAGTTCACCGTCAAAGACAAGGCCACGGCTCGCTTCCTTTGGGCCAAATTTTCGGTCGATTCAAGCCAGCGACCAATGCCAAAATCCACTGCCGTTGACACCATGATCAAGGACAAAAAACGCCAGTCCCACCAACCGTAGAACACGTAGCTCGCCACAAGCAGGAGGGCGTTTTGAGCCCGAAGCTTGCCGCGACAAGGGCCGTGGAACAACGCGAGCACCACAGGCAAAAACAACCAAAAGGAAAGCGAAGTGAACGACACGAGGCGTCAAATTTAGCGCATGGTTGACGTGTCAGAGGGCCAGCCGCACAATTCGCCTGGTGCGTCTCTCAGCACGTCTCCCACCACAAACAAGGAACCGCCCACCCAAACCACGTCCCGTTCGTTGGCTGACGCCAAGGCGGAA
>CAZKGY010000074.1:0-7275 GCA_964552305.1 uncultured Comamonadaceae bacterium | reverse complement strand
GGCGCTGGAACAACCCAATGCCGAGGCACTCGGGCCCGTGCTCGAAGAACTGGAGTTTCGAACCTTGTCACGCAGGTTGCTTGGAGAGGTCGTCCAACAGGCACCCGCCACGACGGACGACGAGGCAGGGCAGCTTAGCATGTTCGACGAACAAGGAGGGGTGGATCGTGCCACGTCCACCTTGGCCTCGTTGGACCCCTCGAAGGTGACGTATGCGTTGGTCGACGGCATGGACGACATGCAAACCTTGGCCGACCAGCTGAAACAAGCCGGGCGTTTCGCCTTGGACACCGAAACCAGCGGGCTCGACGCCATGCAAGCGTCGCTCGTCGGCATGTCCTTCTCGACGGGTGCTGGACAAGGGCATTACGTGCCCGTGTCGTCGGACACGTGGCAAGCCATTCGCGAGGTGTTCCAGCCCGTGTTGGAAGACTCGGAAGCAACCTTGGTGGGGCAAAACCTCAAGTTTGATGGCAAGGTGTTGCGGCGCCATGGCATCGACATCACCAAGGCAACGTTGCAAGACACCATGGTGGCCCATTACTTGTTGGAGCCTGACCAGCCGCATGGCATGGACGCCCTTGCGCAGTCCAAATTGGGATACCAGTGCATCCCCATCACCGAGTTGATTGGCAAGAAGGGCAAGAATCAGAAGTCCATGGCTGACCTTGACCCCAAGGACGTCTTCATGTACGCTTGCGAAGACGCAGACATCACTTGGCAGTTGGCAGACACCTTGCTCCCCGAACTTGAAAAAGAGGGGCTTATGGATTTGTTCCGGGACGTGGAAATGCCCCTGCTTTCCGTGCTTCTCGACATGGAGATGACCGGAGTGACCCTGGATGACGGCCACTTGACCCGATTCAGCGCCGCACTGCAATCCCAATTGGAGGTCCTCCAAGCCGACATCCAACGCCTTGCAGGATCGCCCTTCAACGTGGACTCTCCGAAGCAGTTGGGAGACATCCTGTTCGAGCATTTGGGCATCACGGCGAAGGTGAAGAAAACCAAGACCGGCCAATACCCCACCAGCGAAGCGGTGCTCAGCAAATTGAAGGACGCCCACCCAATCGTGGGCAAGGTGCTGGAATACCGAAAGCTCAAGAAATTGCGATCCACTTACGTGGAACCGCTCCCGGCGTTGGTCAACCCCTCCACGGGTCGCGTGCACACGACCTACATGCAAGTCGTGGCGGCCACCGGCCGTTTGAGCAGCAAAGACCCCAACCTCCAGAACATCCCGATTCGCACGGAACAAGGCCGAGAAATTCGAAAGGCCTTCATCCCCTCTGGGCCCAACCGGACCCTGCTCGCAGCTGACTACAGCCAGGTGGAACTCCGCATCGCCGCGGCCATGAGCCAAGAGCAGGGGTTGATTCAAGCCTTTCAGGCCGGGGAAGACATCCACGCGGCCACGGCTGCCAAGGTGTTTGGGGTTCCCGTGGAAGAGGTCACCCGCGACCAACGCAGCCAAGCAAAGGCGGTCAACTTCGGCATTTTGTATGGCCAAGGAGCCTTTGGTCTTGCCGAGACGCTGGGCATACCCCGGAAAGAGGCCAAGCAAATCATTGACGCCTACCACGCGCAATTTTCAGGCCTTCAAGCGTTCACGAAGGCATGCGTGGATCGGGCACGGGAGGAAGGCCGAGCCACCACCCTGCTCGGACGTCGACGCCCTTTGCCGGACATCCAATCGAACAACGCCGTGGTTCGGTCGTTTGCCGAACGAAACGCGGTCAACACGCCCATTCAAGGCTCTGCAGCGGACATCATCAAGCTCGCCATGATCAAAGTTCACAAAGCCCTTGAAGGCATGGACTCCCAACTCATCATGCAAGTGCACGACGAACTCGTGGTGGATGTGGCCAAGGAGGAACTCGAAACCGTCACGCGCCTCGTCACCCAAAGCATGGAAGACGCCCTGAAGCTCGAGGTTCCGTTGGTGGTGGATGCCCAACACGGGGCCACTTGGCTGGAAGCGCACTGACCAGAAACAACCGCCGTTGTTGCACAACCTGACGTGCAGAACTTTTTGGGCAACATCCCCGTAACGGATGGAAGTACGACGTTCTTCGTACCAATCCATTATTGATGATGAAGCTCAGCAACACACTCCTCATTGCCTTGGCCACAGGTACGTTGGTCATGGCGGGTTGCGGAGGACCCTCTGGACCCAAAACCTCAGGCGACGTCCTGACGGAAGGCGCGTCCGTGTCCAAGCGCACCGAAAAACTCAAAAAAATCTTCCGGGCTGCCCCCTCCCCCATGGAGACGGCACGCATCGTGCAGAAAACAGGTGCCCAATTCAGCGAAGACAACTTGCACTCGGCCATGGCCGCGAGCAACTACGTCACGAGCGACAAGCAAGCGATCAACCTCGGCATCTACGGGGCTGACCTCAGCTACGCGACCATTTTTGAAGAAAACGCCGTGTCCATTGCCTACTTGGATGTGGTCCAAAGCTTGGCCAACGAACTCGGCATCGGCGACGTCATCGACAACGACGTCATCGCAAGGGCTGAAGCCAACCGCACACGACAAGACTCCTTGGTGGCCATCGTTTCGGAATCCTTCTTCGCAATGAACCAGAAACTCAAAGCCAACGGCCAAGAGGACCTCAGCGGCATGTTGGTCGCATCAGGTTGGTTGGAGAGCATCTACCTCGCCACGCGGTACACGGAACAGGCCAACGACGACCTGAAGAAGCGCATTGCCGAACAGAAACTCGTGATGGAAGACGTCATGATGCTCGTGAAGAGCTACACGCAATCTGCCGAACTCGCTGGACTCATTGCCTCCATGCAGCCTGTCGTGGATGCCTTTGACGCAGTGACGAAGGAAGCTGGCGCGAGCGACATCACCAAAAGCGAAGGCGCCATCATCATTGGTGGCGGTCCATCCTTCAGCATGAGCGACGAAGCTTTGGCCTCCATTGCCAACGCCGTGGCCGACGTGCGTAACCAACTTGTGAAATGAGCGTAAAGAGAATCACGATGAAACATTCCTCCCTCCTGATTGCCTTGTTGACGCTGTTTGCTGCCACTAGCACCGCGCAATGCCGCACGTTCACCAAGAAAAACTGCCTGCCCATCCTCGACGGATACGTTCAAAACGAGAACTACAACTCTGCCGTGCTCATCCCAGGAGATGAGGCCGAGTTGGAGCTAACCTTCTTGGCTGATACGGATTACCGCGTGGCCGTATGCTCCCACCCCGTGTTGGGAGAAGTCGAGTTCGACGTGTTGGACGAACAAAACGTTCGCATTTGGAGCAATTCTGACGGATCAGACCACCTTGACTTTCGCATGACCGGTGCCCAACGGCTCCGGTTTCGCGTGAAAGTCCCTGAAACCGACGCTGCCATCCTTCACGAAGGCTGCGTCTCCATCTTGCTGGGAAGCAAAGAGTAGCCCTTCCTCCTAACCTGCAAGAAAAGGGTCCGCCATGGCGGGCCTTTTTTTATTGAACGACCCAGCGCCAGGTCTTCGAGCGACCTTCCTCGGCGCGAAGGGAGACGAGATAGGTTCCCGGCGAGGCAGGACGGCTCAACGCCATTTGGTTGGTTCCTTGCACGCCTGCCATGGTCGCACGCGACACCAGACGACCCGTGGCGTCCGTGACCATGCATTCCACTTCTCCAGCTTGCGTCAACCCGAAGGTCAACCCCGAAGCATCGTGAGAGGGGTTTGGGAACAGGCTCCAACCGTCCGTCAAGTTGTGCTCCACGACCTCCGTGGCCCCGTAGCCGACGACGTTGATGTCATCCAGGTAGATGTTGTTTCCAAGGCGGCTTTCAAACTCAAATTGCACGCGGAACAAGTCGGTCAAATACTGCTCGTTGTCCAGCACGATGGTGTAAGACTTCCAGTCCTCCACACCCGAAGGAGAGAACGGGAACGGCGTAGGATCCGCAGAAGGCAAATCGGTGAAGCCCCTGTGCATGCGACGCAAGTCCCAATCGGCCCCGCAGTCCCCGGTCACGCTGATGCGCAGGCGATCGTCGGTTTCGTTGTTTTCGTTGGTTCCCTTGTGCGCGTAGGCCCACTTGTATGAAATGTGGATTTCCTCCATGCCAGACATGTCCATGGTGGACGAACGCAAAAAGTCGTCGTTGAACTCGGTGTCGTTGGACCAATTGTTGATGGTCAAGCTGCGGCTTCCTGTGTACGCTGCACCTGACGTCACCTCCCATGTGCCATCGTCGAGGGGGTCTTCAATGAACCAATCGTCGGCTGGGAATTCTCCTGATTCGAAGCCCTGCTCCAAAGGCAAAGGCATGGCCGAAGCACCCATGACGTACACCGCGCTGTTCACGGTGGTGGATACCTCGTCAAGGCCGTTGCCAACCGTCAGAGACACGTCAAACGTCCCAGGCGTCTCGAAGGTGTGGTAGACTTCTTCAAATTCCGAAGCGTTGTTGCCTGACACCACCGTGCCATCCCCAAAGTCCCACGTCCACTCCGTCACGCCGTGGTAACTCGCGTCGGCAAAGCGCACGCTGTCTCCAACACAGATGATGTCCCGTTCCACGGTGAACGCCGCCGAACACAAAATCGGCTGCTCCAACGCACCAGTAGCAGCCAAATTGGATGCCGTCGACAGTTGGTTGCGCTGGGCCGTGCTGGACAATGCTGCGGTGCGCATGCGCGTCTTTTGGCCTTGGGTAAACATGCGACCACAGTAGCTGTAGTCCATGTAATTCTGGACGTTGTCCAACGACCCACAAGTGGCGCCATCCAAGTTGCAATTGGTCCAACCCACCGTGTTGGGGGTGTCCGACACGTTGTCGTCTTCCTCGCAGTTTTCTGCAAGGCCTGGGTTGTTGGAGTTGCCCCATGGGTGTCTCAGGTTCAACCAGTGGCCTACTTCGTGGGTGAGCGTGCGAGAACGGTACAAGTTGGCGGTGCCAATGGAGCCGCAGTAGCTGTGTTGCAACACGATGCCATCCTGGTCGGCGTTTTGCCAATTGGCCACCGAACCGGGGTACAAGGCATAGCCTGCCGCACCGGCAGCGTATTCGCACACCCAAACATTCAGGTACATGTTCCGTGGCCACTGAATCAACGACTTCATCTCCGAATCGCCCACGTACGTCAAGTCGCTCACGATGCGGTTGATGCCTGGGTGGCAATTGCCATTGGGGTCCCGCTGCGCCAATCGGAATTCGATTTCAATGTCTGCGACCAAATCCTCAAACTCTGGAATGACCTCGTCGATGTTCGCATTCAGCGCACGGAAGTTGGTGTTCAGCACATCCACGGCGTCGTGGACTTGCGCCGTGGAGATGTTCTCAGGCCCGTTGTTGTGAATCACGTGAAACACAATGGGGATGATCAGGACCTCGTCGCGGTTGCCCTCGGCCGAAGCGTTCTGGGTTTCTCGCTCCAAGGCTTCCTCTGCCAACCTCGCGGCCTCCCTCGTTTCAGGGCGCAGCATGAACAGGCGGTCATGGGCATGGTTCAAGCCGCACGGCTCGGCAGGCTCAGATTGGGCCAAGCTGGCCAACGAAAACAGGGCTGACAACAGCAGGGAGAGGGAATACGTTCCAAACTTCATTGAGCGGAGGCTGGGGATTCAAAATCAAGGCAGGACTCGCAAGATACTGCGTTCCCTTCCGAGGACCTCAAATCGGCCCCGGACGTTGCTTCAGGGGGCACCAATTAGGGTCGGTGTGCTTCCAGCCTCAAGCCAACGCTGGCCAAACCGGGCATGGGGTCTTGCCGCATTCCGTGGGTCACGTCGAGGCGGTATCGCCCGGACAAGGGAAAACGCACGCCCGACTCCACCATGAATCGCTGGTCCACCAAATCGCCAAAGCCCGTGCCTCGCCAACGACCGCGATCGTCGGCCAGCATGCACTCGATCGTGTCAATCCGAGACTTCCCATTGGGAAATTGGTAGGTCAAGAACAAATACAGGTTGGCGTAGGGGTAAGTCTGTCGATGCCTGACGTCTATGATCAAATCGTGACGAACGGTGGAATCTTGGACAGACCATTCGAATTGGACCGAATCTTTCGCGTGCCAGCCTCCCAAATCCAAGGGATGCTCCTGAGACATCAAAGGTGGTTCACCACAGCCGATCATGGCGGCGACCGCAATGAGCAAGAGGGCCCTCATGATTGCTTCTTCTGCCCGCCATCTGGCTTCCTTCGGCCACGACGGCGGCCGCGGCTGGGCTTCTTGTCACCTCCTTGTGCAGGCTTCGCTTGCGACGCAGGTTGGTCCTTTTTGCCCTGAGTGCCGGCCTTGTTTCCGGAACGTTTGCCTCGGTTGGGACGACGCTTCTTCCGGCGACGCTTGGCTTCGTCAAAGCGGGTCAAACTCTCCTGACCCACCACGTTGCCAAAGGTCTCGTCGACCTCCTCAGGCTCGTCCTCCACCACGTAGGATTGGAGGCCTGAAATCACTTCGCCTTGTTGGGAAGCGGCGATCAATTCGTTGGCGTCTTCCACGTTCATGGCAATGGGCGAAGCCCCTGGTTCTCCCAGCTGGAGGAAATAGACCAAACGCTTGAAGATGTCCATCTTGAACACGACCGCTTTGCCTTTGGGCGTTTTGATTTTCGCGTTGGGCGATGGGAATTCCTTCACGGCTTCCACGTACTGATCCAATTCGAAATTCAAGCAGCACTTGAGCTTGCCGCATTGCCCAGCCAACTTGCCCGGATTCAACGACAATTGCTGGTAACGTGCTGCACCTGTCGACACCGAACGAAAGTCCTTGAGCCACGACGTGCAACACAGCTCGCGGCCACACACCCCAATGCCCCCCACGCGCGCGGCCTCTTGTCGGGCGCCGATTTGGCGCATGTCGACACGAATGTCGAAGGTGCTGGCCAACTCACGCACCAATTCGCGGAAATCCACCCGTTGTTCAGAGGTGTAGTAAAAGGTGGCCCTAGCGTTGTCTCCTTGGAACTCCACGTCGGACAACTTCATGCCAATGCCCAAGCGCTGGATGATTTGACGAGAGGTTTTGAGCGTGTCGTCTTCGCGGGTGCGGGCTTGGTGCCAAAGGGCGATGTCGTCCGCGTCCGCCTTTCGGTTGATGCGCTTCAACTCATGGTCGTCCTTGACTTTGCGAAGCTTCATCTGCGTTTTGACGAGCTCCCCCGTCAAACTCACCACGCCAACGTCGTGGCCTGGTTGCAAGTCGATGACCACCACATCACCCACATGGCAGGTGACGGCGCCAGGCTTCCGCACGTAAGCCGTGCGGTTGTTTTTGAATCGGACCTCCACCACGTCGTAGGGGGACACTCCATCGGCCAAAG
>CAZKGY010000073.1:0-7317 GCA_964552305.1 uncultured Comamonadaceae bacterium | reverse complement strand
CATGCATTCCGACGCCCCGTTCAAAATGCCGAAGGTGGAGCTTCATTGCCACCTCGAACTCGCCTTTCGGCGAAAAACCCTTCAACAATGGGCCATCCAACGAGGCATGGACGTGTCGAACGACGCGGATTTTGACCGGGAGTTTTTGGTCCTCGAACCCATGCAGGACCTTCCCTCTGTGTTGCACAAATTCTTGAACACGCGGGACGTCATCAACACCGAAGACAAGGTGGAACAACTGACGTTTGAGGTGTGCGAAGACATGCACACCTTGAGCAACGTGCGGGTGCTGGAATTGCGCTACGCCCCTTCCTTCCTGCTCGACGCACACCCTTCGATGGACGCCGACCGCATGCTCGAGGCCATTTTGCACGGGATTCGACGTGCCCAAGAAACGTACCCCATGGCCGTGGGCCTCATTGGCTTGCTCCAACGGATCAAAACCGTGGAAGACAACACGCGGTGGTGCGACTGGATCCTTGAGCGGAAAGAACATTTTGTGGGGTTGGATTTGGCGGACGACGAAGTGGCCTACCCTGCCCAGCCATTCGCCCCCCTGTTCAAGAAGGCCAAAGCCCAAGGACTGGGCATCACGGTTCACGCAGGCGAGCCCAACGTCCCTGGTGCACCTGGCAACATCCTCGTTGCCTTGGACGAATTGGGGGCAGACCGCATCGGCCACGGCGTCCAAGCCATCAAGGACGACCGCGTGGTGGAACGCCTGGCACGCGAGGGCGTAGTGCTGGAACTCTGCCCCACGAGCAACGTCTTGACCCAAGCGGTTTCCACGGTTGGCGAGCACCCCATTCAATCGTTGATGCAACGAGGCGTTCGGACCACGATCAACACCGACGACCCAGGCGTCATGGGACTGACCTTGATGGACGAACTCATGGCCCTTCAAACCCATTTGGGCATGACCCTCGAAGACATTCACCAATGCAACGAATGGGCGCGAGAAGCGTCTTTTCTTCCAACACCCACGATTCAATCCGTATGGACACAACCGTGAAACCCCTTGCCTTGGCTTGGTTGCTTTTCCCCGCGTTGGCGGCTTGGGGGCAACTCCAAACCGTTGGAACCCTCCTGAATTCGCCGGAATCGCACCATGGCTACACCCTGCTAGACCCCATGGGCACAGGCAACACCCACCTGATCAACAACTGTGGCGAAGTCGTCAATTCATGGACCAGCGACTTTGCTTCAGGCGGGGCATGCTACCTCTTGGAGGATGGCAGCTTGGTCAGGGGATGCCGCATTCAGGGGGCCTTTTCGGGAGGTGGCGTGGGAGGCAAATTGGAACGTCGATCCTGGGATGGCGACCTTCTTTGGACCCTCAACTGGGCTGACGACGAGAAGCATCACCACCACGATTTTGCTTGGATGCCCAACGGACACGTGTTGGTGCTGGCCTGGGAATTGAAAACCGCGAACGACGCTGCCTTGGCTGGCCGAACGAATCCCCAGACGATGTGGCCGGAGTCCATCACCGAAATTGCGCCTACCCTTCCAGAGGGAGGCACGGTGGTGTGGGAATGGCATGCCTGGGATCACCTCATCCAAGACACGGACGAGGCCTTGGCGAACCACGGCGATCCGTCTGACCACCCGCATCGAATCGACGTGAACCACGCGAACGTCGGAGGTGGCGGAGGCCCTGGAGGCGCAAGCAGTGGGGATTGGATGCACGCCAATGCGGTGAACTACAACCCTCAACTGGACCAAATTGCCATCAGCTCGAGGCGATTCAACGAGGTGTGGGTCATCGACCATGGCATCACGTCGGAAGAGGCGGCAGGGCCCGCTGGAGACTTGCTGTATCGCTACGGCAACCCAGAAACCTACGGACGCGGAGATGCCGGGGACCAGAAGCTCTTTGGGCAACACGACGTTCAATGGATTCCCGAAGGCCATCCCCAAGCCCACCAACTCATGGTCTACAACAACGGCGACAACCGACCCGGATGCGATTGCTCGACAATCGACGTGTGGGAACCGCCTTTGCTCGAGGATGGAACGTATTCCATCGACGACGTTGAACCTTTTGGACCCACCGAGGAAACGTGGGTCTACCCCGAAAGCCCCAACACCGCGTTCTTCAGCCCCAACATCAGCGGTGTCCAACCCCTCGCTGGTGGCAACTTCTTGGTGTGCCAAGGGGCCAACGGGAGGCTGTTCGAGGTGACTCAGTCGGGTTCCATTGTTTGGGAATACATCAACCCGGAGGGCAACTTTGGGGTTTCCACCCAAGGCAACACCCCCCAACAAAACGCCGTGTTTCGCGCCTACCGCTACGACGCGCTTTACCCTGGCCTCGCAGACAAGGACTTGACCCCTGGGGAACCGCTCGAAGGCTTGGCCGGGTTCACGTGCGAATTGTTTGAGGAGGTGGTGGACGGTGTGCAGGCTGTCGGCAATCAAGTGGTTCGTCTGGCATTTCCCAACCCCGCAAACCATGCAGTCACCCTTCATGCCCCTTCTTCAGGAAGATGGGTCGCGTCCAACGCCTTGGGACAAGTGGTGTGGGAAGCGTTCGCGAACGCCTCAACAGACCAAAACTTCGACTGTGCCACATGGCCCGAGGGCATGCTTCTCATCTCCTTTGAAAAAGACGACCGTTCGGTGTGCCTCACGCAGCGTTTGCTCATCAAACACTAATTTTCGACCCAAACATCAAACAACATTGCCATGCGATTTACGCTCTTTTTTGCGACCCTCTTTGGGTCTTTGACGCTCCAAGCCCAAAACACCATCGGGGTCACAGACTTTCAGCCCGACTTGGTTGACGACGGCTACACCTTGATTTACCCGCACAACCAACCCAACGTCTACTTGCTGGACTTCTGTGGCGAAGTGGTCCACACCTGGGCCAACGCCGACACCTTGCGACCAGGCAACATGGCCTACCTGCAAGAAAATGGCGACATCGTTATGACGTACCGCCCTCAGGTGTTTTCCTCAGACCCCATTTGGGCTGGCGGAGGAGGCGCAACGATTGAACGACGCACATGGGAGAACGACGTCCTGTGGTCGTACACCCTGAACGACAGCACGGCCCGTCTCCACCACGACATCGAAGTGAAGCCCGATGGCAACGTGTTTGCCATCGCCTGGGAGCATTTCAGCGCCGAAGAGGCGATTCAGGCAGGTCGCGATTCTGCGCTGGTGCCAGAAGACGGCTTGTGGTCGGAGATGATCCTGGAATTGTCTCCCGATGGAAACGGCAGCGCAAACGTGGTTTGGGAATGGCATGCCTGGGACCATTTGGTTCAGGACTACGACGCCAACCAAAGCAACTTCGGCGTGGTCGCCGACAACGTGAACAAGATTGACGTCAACTTCGGTACGCCGAGCAGCCAAGCAAGCGATTGGTTGCACATCAACGCCATCGACTACAACCCCTACTTCGAACACCTTCTGCTCAGCGTCCCCACCTTCGATGAATTGTGGATCGTTGACTACAACAACTTCACGCCAGGACAACTGTTGTGGCGTTGGGGAAACCCGGAGGCCTACGACATGGGCACCGAGGAAGACCAACAGTTGTTTTACCAGCACGACTGCCATTGGGTCTACGACCACGTCACGCTGAACAACCCCGATTTTGGCAAAATTGCCGTGTTCAACAACCGCGTGCCGAGCGAAAACGGAGGCACCCACAGCGCCGTGCATTTGTTGAATCCCGCGTACACGGACTACGACAACAACTTCGCCACCGATTTCGACAACGGCACCTACCTGCCCGCCGACTTTGACTGGTCCTACGTGGCCCCCGACTCCATTTACACCTCAGGGTTGTCGTCGTTCCAGCGCTTGGAAAACGGCAACAGCCTCATTTGCTACGGCCGTTGGGGCGACACGCGTGAAATCACCCCCGACGGTGAGTTGGCGTGGCGCTACAAGACCCCACTCGTCAACGCGGGCGGCTTTGCCTCGCCTGTCTCTCAGGGCAGTGAGCCGACCATCAACCAAAACATGACGTTCCGGGCGCATCGCTACCCAACAGACTTCGCTGCGTTCGACGGGGTGGACTTGTCTCCCCAGGGCGTCATCGAACTGGACCCCATGCCGTTGGCTGCATGTGGAGGCACCTTGGGATGCATGGACACGTTCGCCTGCGACTACGACAGCACGGCAACCGAATCGGGACCATGCAACTACCTCGCCGCTGATTACGGTACTTCACTGGAATTCCTGATCGGTGAAGTGAACCTCGAATCTGGCTGCAACGGTGGCTACGCCGTGGCAGAAAGCCTGCCCATCAGCCTTGTCAACACGGAGACAGGCATGGCCTGGTTCATTGCCGACGACGTGGCTCAAATTCTCAGCGACAACGGATTTGGCCCAGTGGTCGCCGACCTCAACAACCAAACCTTGAGCCTGTGCGGATCCAGCATGAATGTCGTTGACACGGCAGGCAATGCGTACGCGTTGACGTACGACAGCCTCGGTTACATCAACCCATTTTACAACGGCTACCTCGCCCCTGCCGAGAACTTCGGTTATGGTTGTGGGTTTGAATTCGCCTGCAACTACGACCCCTGCGCCATCTACGACTTTGAGTTGTGTGAATTCCTCGAGGTCAGCGTCGAAACCACCACCGACGACGGGAGCGGCAACGGATCGGCGACCGCCTCTGTGGAAGGTGGCGTGGAACCCTACACGTACGCATGGTTCGAAGGCTTGAGCGAAGATTCATTCGCCTCCACCATGTCCGTGGACAGCCTTTTCGCGGGAGACTACTCGGTTCTCGCGGTGGACAGCACGGGATGCATTGGTTCGCTCGACTTTGTCATCGACATGGTGGATGCCGTCGAAGCCTTGGATGCGACGTGGACCGTTTTCCCGAACCCCGCCACAGATGCGTTGCAAGTCCAAGTGACCACCCTCGGAGAAGGACAGCTCGTCATGACAGACTTGCACGGCCGGGAGGTCCTTCGTCAAGCGCTGCGCGACAAGAACGTCACCCTCGACCTTTCCTCATTGCCCGCCGGGTCTTACGTACTCAGCCACGAGCAAGGGAAGTCGAGAACAACCCGACGCATTCAGGTGATTCGCTGATTGGGGAAAACCATTTGAAAAGAACGAAAAGCCCGAGCCTCAGGCCCGGGCTTTTTCATGTCCCCCCTCCTACCTTGTGCCCATGACCGAGAGTTTGCTCACCAAGTTGGACAACGGCGTGATGACCCTCACCCTCAACCGTCCGACCGTCTTCAACAGCTTCAATCAGGAAATGGGACGCGCCTTTCAAGCCGCGCTCGACGAAGCCGCCAGCAACGACGACGTCCGATGCGTGGTCATCACGGGAGAAGGCCGCGCCTTTTGCGCGGGCCAAGACCTGAACGAAGTCACGTCCGATTCCTCTCCAGGCTTCAAGGTGATCGTCGAAGAGACGTACAACCGCAGCATCCGACGCATTTGTGGCATGGAAAAACCAGTCGTGGCTGCGGTCAATGGAGTGGCTGCAGGTGCAGGAGCCAACATCGCCCTGGCCTGTGACTTCGTCGTGGCCAAATCTTCCGCCAAGTTTGTCCAAGCCTTCGCGAACATCGGGTTGATTCCAGACAGCGGAGGCACGTTTTGGTTGCCTAGGCTGGTAGGCATGGCACGTGCCAAAGCCCTCACCATGCTCGGAACGCCCCTCCTCGCGACAGAGGCAGAGGCCATGGGCATGATTCACCAAGCGGTGGATGACGAGGCATTCGAAGGGCAAGTGCAGGCGCTGGCCACCAAACTCGCAAACATGCCCACTCGCGGACTCGGACTGACGAAAAAAGCGCTGCACTTGGGAATGACGAACGACTTGCACGCGCAACTCGCCCTCGAACTTGACCTGCAATTCGAAGCGGCCGAAACGGACGATTACGCGGAAGGTGTCCAAGCCTTTTTGGCCAAGCGGAAACCCACGTTCCAAGGACGATGAGCGCAATTTGGACCGCCGTCAAGGACCAACTGCCAGAGGACGACCAACGGGTCCTGGGCTTCATTCCAGGCAACAAGGTCTTTCTGCCGGGCAAAGACCTTCAGTTCGAGACCCGCGAAGTGGTGGTGCTGCGCTTTTGCAAGGATTTTTACGCCAAAAACGAGGAGAAGCGGATCAAACATGGCCTTCACTTTTGGGCCGGAGAAGGCAACAGCAACCACTTCTTTGCCGACGTCACGCATTGGTGCGCGATGCCTGAAGGCCCCTCTAGCGAACAATGAGGATGCGGCCGATCCGCGACTCACGGATTTGCTGGCCATCGTCGGAGTAAGACCAAGCCACGGTGTACGGATACACCCCATCGGGCAGGTAATGGTCGCCAATGCCGTTGACGTTCACGCCCCCATCCCATGGTTCTGAGGCGTCGTTGGAATGCCAAACAACTTGGCCCCAACGGTTGAACACCTCGAATTCAAACGTATCGAATTCGCACGCCGTGTGCACCTTGAAGCCTTCGTTGAGCCCATCGCCATCGGGGGTGAACGCGTTGGGCACATACACGTCGCATCCGCAATATTCTTCCTCCACGACAACCTCCACCCTTGAGGTCCCGCAGCCGTTTTGGGCCGTGGCGGTGTACTCCCCGCCCGCGACAGTGGGTTGGTAGCCTTGAACCAATGGGACATCCCATTCAAAAAACACAGGGAGTTCGAACGCATCCAACCCCTCCAACGTGAAGACCTCCACAACGATTTCTGTCGAATCTCCCCTGCAAATCAATGGGTCCACCACAAAGGCATCCAAGAACAAATTCGGCAACACATTCAATGCCACGGATTGGGTGTCGAAGCATCCGGTGGCGTTGTCCCTCACCTCGATGGTGTAGGTGCCTTCCTGGCTCAAGCCGTGGCCGAAGGCGTTGGTGCCCTCGCCATCCACGGTCCATTGCCATGAACCGACAGCGTCTTGCGCCTGTGCCGGCCATTCCAAAACAAAAGGCAAATCCAACGCGCAGGCGCTGGCATTGCTTGGCAACGCGTCGGCCGAAGGTTCTGGCCACCACTCGACAAACGCTGTATCGGTTTCGGTGCAAGAGCCCAAGGTCACCGTGGCCACAAACGGCCCTTCCCCCATCGAACTCACCACTTGGAGGGTGGCATCGCTCCCCCCGGTGTTCCAGGTGAGTCCATCGACTTGTTCTGTGACTTCAAGCACCGCCACGCCATCCGAGCATAGGGGTTCCGGGTCCTCGAGACCCGTGGCAATGGGTGGCAACATGCCCAATGAAAGGACATACTCGTTTTGGCATCCGTTCATCCCTTGAAGGGAAAGTTGGTAAAGCCCGGGACCTGCTTGGTTCAACGCAGAAGTTCCCGAGGGCAAAGACCATTCGT
>CAZKGY010000072.1:0-7374 GCA_964552305.1 uncultured Comamonadaceae bacterium | reverse complement strand
GCTGTTGCTGGCGATCAGATGCACCGGATACACCCCTGGCGCCTCCAATTGCACAAGCCCCGTGGTGGAAGACTCTCCATCCACCACCCATTGGGTGCTGCTTGCATCCTCGGTTTGGTTTTGGAGTTGCACCCTCACCTTCCTGCCTGCCACCATTTCTGGCATGACCCACGTAAAGTCTGCCGTGGGCTTGGGCAACACCGTGATCATGTTTTGGATGGTCCTCGTGCGAATGAAGCCATCGCCGGGCGACCTCACGGAAAGTGTGATGTCGTACGATCCAGGACGCATGAAGGTGTGCTTCGGCGCGGGATCGCTTGAGAAGGAACCATCTCCGAAGTTCCACAGGAAACTCATCTCGCGGTCGAGTCCTTGCAACTCAAAGGCAACTTCCACCCCTTCGCATGCCTCGCGAACCGATGCATCGAAAGGCAAATCCCTCAACAGGGCTTCGTCGTCGAGGGTTGCCACTGTCGCCTCCATGGCCTTGGGTTCCTCGGAGAAGTCCGTTGCCAAGTCTTCGCTTCCTCTGTTTCCTTGGGCTTTCTCGATTTCAGTCGCGCCTGCAAAGGCTGATTCTTGGCCACCCTGCTCTGCCAAAGCCGTTTCCGCGTCAACATCCAGCACGTCGCTGACAAAGCCTGTTCGCTCGTCCATGAATTCCAACGCCGGGTTGCCCTCAACGACGTCCATCTTGGGTGCCGATTCCAGATGCCCAACCAATTCTTCATCCACCACGTCCTCCATCATTGGCTGGACAAACCACATGCCCAAACCTCCTGCCACCACAGCCGCGGCCATGGCCCACCGGTTGACACTGCGCAGGCTAGCAGAAGCATTCCCCGCGCCACCTTGCTCGGCCATTTTCGCTTCAAACGACCCCCAGTCTGGGCGCACGTTAGGCTCGAAGTCCCGGAAGGATTCTTGCAATTGACGGTCGAATGGGTGTTCACTAGACATGGGCACGTTTTCCTTGAGACAACAACAAATTCCGAAGGTTTCGCCTCGCTTTCGCAAGGTTGGACTTCGAGGTTCCAACACTGATGCCCAATCGATCGCTGATCTCTTGGTGCCCCAGGTTGTCAAAGACATAGAGGTTGAATACGGTACGGTACATCGGTGTCAAATGCTCCATGGCATCCAACACGTCGTGCACTGTGCATCCAACTGCGCCGTCTTCTTCCTCCATCTCCCAAACACCCTCCTCGTCGACAGGTTCAAAAGAACCCTCGTCTCCGAGCACCCATCCTGCCGCATTCTTGCGACGGATGGCGTCAATGGCCGTGTTGACCATGATTCGACGCATCCAGCCTTCGAAAGAACCTTTGAAGGTGTATCCTCCGATGTTGTTGAACACCTTCAGAAACCCTTCTTGAACCACGTCCTGCACGCTGTCATAGTCTGACACGTAGCGCATGCACACCCCAAACATCAAACGGTAATACCGTTCGAATATGAAACGCTGAGCTCGGCTTTCGCCAAGCTGACAGGCTTCGATGTAGGGGCGCAGATCCGCTTCTTGCATGACGTTCGCCGCCATGAAGACGTGGGGTGTTTCAAAGGGTTGCCTCCACGCCCTGCGGCATTGTCAAGGTCGTCGAATTCCGTGGAAAAACCAATCCGATGGCTCAAATTCTCAGGCTACTTTTGCCCCATGCGAATTGTTGTCGGACTGTCGGGTGGCGTGGATTCAAGCGTGGCTGCGCATCTTTTGGTGGAGCAGGGCCACGAAGTGATCGGCTTGTTCATGCGGAATTGGAACGACGAGAGCGTCACGATCAACAACGAATGTCCTTGGATCGACGACGCCAACGACGCCATGCTGGTGGCCAACCATTTGGGCATCCCCTTCCAGGTCATGGACCTCAGCGCCGAGTACAAAGTCCGCATTGTCGATTACATGTTTGACGAGTACAGCAAGGGACGAACGCCCAATCCTGACGTGCTCTGCAACCGCGAGATCAAGTTTGACCTATTCCTAAAGGCGGCCAAGAAGCTTGGCGCACAGGCTGTGGCGACGGGCCACTATTGCCAGCGAATGGGTGGTGAAGGCCAGCCTTATCGATTGGTGGCCGGTGCGGATCCCAACAAAGACCAGAGCTACTTCCTGTGCCAGCTCAGTCAGGAACAACTTGCCCAAGCCAAGTTTCCAATTGGCCACATGCAAAAGCCGGACGTGCGGCGGTTGGCTGAACAGGCAGGACTTCCCACGGCGGCCAAAAAAGACAGCCAAGGCTTGTGCTTCATAGGCAAGGTCAGGCTTCCAGAATTCCTGCAGCAGCAGTTGGCGGTTCGTCAAGGCGACATCGTCGAGATCGACGCAGCCCATCCGGTGTTTCTTCGACCGCATGAAGAAGGCATTGAACAGCGCAGCCAGCCTTTCGCGCTTGCACCGGAGATGGGCCAAGTGGTCGGACAACACGACGGCGCCCATTTTTTCACGGTTGGACAACGCAAAGGGCTGCAAGTCGGAGGCAAGGCAGAACCGCTTTTTGTGATTGGCACATGCACCGAAAGCAACACCGTTTACGTGGGACAAGGCGACGCGCATCCTGGCCTGCACCGAAACGCCATTGAATTGGAAGCCCCCCATTGGGTCAATCCTTCGCATGCCTACGAGGGTCCTCAGTCCCAATCCTACGAGTTGCGCATACGCTACCGTCAGCCGCTTCAAGAAGGCGAACTTGTCCAAACGACGGAAGGACGCTGGTTTTTGGACTTCGGCGAGCACCAACGAGGCATCGCTGCGGGGCAGTTTGCCACCTGGTACCGCGACGGGGAGTTGGTCGGGTCGGCCGTGATTGCGCGTTAAGAGAGCCGCTGGCTCACACGGTAGTTGGTGCGGTTGGGGTCGTTCCGGGAAATCATCTCTGCCAGGAACCCGCTCAGGAAAAACTGAGCACCCAAAATCATCCCCGTCAACGCGACGTAAAACCAACTCAACGACGCCAAATTTTTGGCTTCCACGCCCTGGGACAAGGCCCAAAGCTTGTAGCCCCCGATTCCCAGGAAGAGTCCTGTGCTGACCACAAACATCAGCAAGCCTAGAAGTCCGAAGAAGTGCATGGGCTTTCGGCCAAACCGTGCAATGAAGCCCACGGTCAACAAGTCCAAGAGTCCGTTTGTGAATCGGTTCAATCCAAATTTGCTCTGGCCGTATGGACGGGCGCGGTGCTCCACCACCTTCTCCCCAATTCTCGCGAAACCAGCCATTTTGCTGAGCATGGGGATGTAGCGGTGCATCTCCCCTTGGACTTCGATCGCTTTGACCACGTGCCACCTGTAACACTTCAGCCCACAATTGAAGTCGTTCAACTGGATGCCACTCACCCGGCGCGTTGCCCAATTGTAGAGCTTCGTCGGGATGGTTTTGCTAAGAGGGTCATGCCTCTTTTTCTTCCAGCCACTGACCAAATCAAGGTTTTGGTCCAGCAACTGTTGGCGCATCTCAGGAAGTTCCTTGGGGTTGTCTTGCAAGTCGGCGTCCATGGTGAACACCACGGCACCCCTCGCTGCCTCAAAACCCTTCTGAAGCGCTGCGCTCTTGCCGTAGTTGCGGGTGAAGCGGATGCCCTTGATCGTTTCGGGATTCGCTTGGTGCAACGATTCAATGACCGCCCACGATCCGTCGCGGCTTCCGTCATCGACAAACATCACTTCGTAAGACAAATTTCCCATGGCGGCAGCGATGCCCTCTGCGAGTTCGGCCAGGCTCTCCTCTTCGTCCAGAAGTGGCACAACCACCGTGACGTCCAGCGATGGGGCATGGTGGTGCATGTCTTGAGATGATTGGGTCATCATGCGAATTCTGAGGGACGGTTTCGCTTGTTGATGGCCGCCACAATGAGGCCCACAAGGGCCCACATGGTCAAACCCCACAGGGCACCAACGGCCATTCCACCTGGGGTGAAGGCCCCTTCAATGGAAGCTTGTGCATCCTTCATGGCAGCATCCACCATGGCCCCACTCATTCCCATGCCTTCCATGAATTCCCGGGATTTGTCGATGTTCAACTTCGTCAACACTTCGGGCAATTCCGGGGCGATGACGTGGTACAACACCAAGGTCAAGGCCACGCTGACAACCGAAGAGGCCACCGCGACCACCATGGCGTGGAGCCAGGTTTGGCCAAACGACATGAATCCATCTCCGGCCTTCCTTGCCGCCGCCGTCCCTGAGAACATGAAGAACACGGACAGGCCCAAGCCAATCAGTCCATACCACCACTCCACGAAAAGGTTGATGTTGACGAGGTAAGTCGCCAATGCCAGGATAAACTGCAACGCACCCGCGTACACGCCGTGGGTTGCAGAAATGGACAAATGCGTCATGGGATGCAAGGTACGGACTCAACGTGTTTATCTTTGTGCCGGGGCAAGTCTCTTGCGACCAGCTCCCGCAGAATCCCCCAGGGTCGGAAGACAGCAAGGGTATGCGGTTGTAGCGGTGCGACAAGAATCGCTTGCCCTTTTTTCGTGCCCTACCTTTCCGTCGAATTCACAGCCGATTTCCATGACGAATCCCTCCATCCGCCCCATCCGCAAATTGCTGGTCGCCAACCGAGGAGAAATTGCCGTGCGGGTGTTGCGCACTGCCAAAGAGATGGGCATCGCGACTGTCGCGGTGCACAGCGAAGCCGACGTCGATGCGCCATTTGTTCGAATGGCGGACGAGGCCGTCTGTGTGGGGCCAGCCCCAAGCAGCGAGAGTTACTTGGTGATTGAGCGCATCCTGGATGCGGCCAAGCGAACGGGGGCCGACGCCATTCACCCTGGGTATGGCTTCTTGAGCGAAAATGCCGTTTTCGCGGAGGCCGTGGAACGGGCGGGGATTCGATTCGTGGGGCCTAAGCCCCATGCCATTGAAATCATGGGTTCCAAGCTTGCCGCCAAAGACGCCGTGGCCAAGCGGAACATCCCCATGGTCCCAGGCACCGATGGTGCCGTTTCTGACGCCGCAGAAGCCCAGCGGGAGGCCCAGCGCATCGGATTCCCCCTGTTGATCAAGGCAAGCGCTGGCGGAGGAGGCAAGGGCATGCGTGCGGTGCATGATCCTGCTCTGTTGGAAGAGGAACTTGCACGAGCCATCAGTGAGGCGGAGCGTTCCTTTGGCGACGGGGCCGTGTTCATCGAGCGCTTGGTTCAACAGCCTCGCCACATCGAAATCCAGGTCTTGTGCGACAGCCACGGCAATGCGGTTCACCTGTTTGAACGGGAGTGCAGCATCCAACGCCGCCACCAAAAGGTGGTGGAGGAAGCCCCCTCGGCCCTCCTGGACGATGCACTTCGTGCCGAAATGGGCGCGTGCGCCATCGAGGTGGCCAAGTCTTGCGACTACGTTGGGGCTGGAACCGTAGAGTTTTTGGTCGATGCATCCCGGGAGTTCTTCTTCTTGGAAATGAACACGCGTCTGCAAGTCGAGCATCCCGTCACCGAAATGGTGACTGGCGTCGACCTGGTCCGTGAACAAATTCGCATCGCCGAAGGGCATCCGTTGTCGTTCCGCCAAGAAGACTTGAGCATCCAAGGACACGCGCTGGAATTGCGCGTGTACGCCGAGGACGTGCCCGGTGGGTTCTTGCCGAGCACGGGGACCTTGACCCGGTACCGCCCACCTGTGGGTCCGGGCATTCGCGTGGACGACGGCGTCGAGGAAGGCGGCGAAGTGAGCATGCACTACGACCCCATGTTGGCCAAGCTCTGCGCCCATGGCCCCACCCGGGAAGCCGCGATTGACAGGATGCTCCGGGCCATCGACGAATACGAGGTGCATGGCGTGGAAACGACGTTGGATTTTGGCCACTTCGCCATGAACCACGACGCCTTCCGCTCGGGCCAATTTGACACGGGTTTTGTCAACGACCACTACAAGCCTGAATTGCTTGTGCGCTCCTTGCCATGTGACGACGAAACCATGGCCGATTTGGTCCTCGGGATGGTGGATCAACTTCAAGCCCCGGATGCCTCTGAAACCAGCAAGCCGGGCATGAGCCCGTGGCGCTTACGCGTCCGCTGACCAGCGCCGTTCGAGCTCCAGCAAGCCCTCCACGGCCCCGCAGGCATGGATCTCCACGCGCCCACCACCCTCGATGGGTGCATGGGGGTCGATGACATGGATGGGTGCGTTGGCAGGCGCGTACCCAACAAGGCCAGCCGCAGGATACACCTGAAGCGACGTGCCCACCACCACCAGCACGTCCGCCTGAGACACGACGTCCATCGCCGATTCAATCAAAGGCACCGCCTCGCCAAACCACACGATGTGGGGACGCAATTGCGCGCCATCTGGCCCGCAGTCACCCACATTCAATTCCGTGCCATCGATTGGCACAACAAGGGTTTCGTCAGCCATGGAACGGGCCTTTCGGATTTCTCCGTGCAGGTGCATCACGTCGGTGCTTCCTCCTCGCTCGTGAAGGTCGTCCACGTTCTGCGTGACGACGTGGACGTCGAAGATCCTCTCCAGCCGAGCAAGCGCCTGGTGCCCCTCGTTGGGTGAAGCCGCCACGACCTGCCTCCGACGTTGGTTGTAGAAGTCGAGCACGAGCTCAGGGTTTGCCGCAAAGCCCTCGGGCGAAGCGACCTCCTCGACGCGATGTCCCTCCCAAAGCCCATCCGACCCACGGAAGGTCGCGATGCCCGATTCTGCGCTCATGCCTGCCCCACTGAGCACCACCAAAGACTGTCGTTGATTCATGGGATCGTGGTCTGAAGGCGGAAAGTACACCGGAACGCGCCAGTTGTTCACATCGGAGACGTCCGGTGAGGGGGCGTGCTATCTTCGCGAAGCAAATGAGCGAACGTCAATTCATCGTGTACGATTTGGAGGCCACCTGCTGGAGAAGCAGGAAGCCGAGAAAGGTGGAAATCATCGAAATCGGTGCGGTCAAAATCAACGAAAAGCTGGAAGTCGTCGACGACTTCTGTTCGTTCGTTCGCCCCAAGCTTCACCCCGAAATCAGCCCTTTTTGCACCAAGCTCACCAGCATCGTGCAGGACGACATCGAGGATGCCCCCATGTTTGACGAGGCCATCGAGCTCTTCGAGGATTGGGTCGGTTTCAACGACACCCGTTCCGTCTTGATGAGCTGGGGGGAGTTTGACCGCCGCCAATTCAACAACGACGCACAGCTCCACGACATGGACTTGCCGTGGCTGCGGTATTGGGCATGCTTGCAAAGGCATTACAGCCGTTGGAAGGGGTCCAAAAATCAAATTGGTCTGAAGAATGCCATGGAAATGGAAGGCCTCAGTTTTGACGGGACGCAACACCGCGCCATCGAAGACGCCCGCAACATGGGGCGGCTCTTCGCCAAGGTGGCCAAACCCATGTCCTTGGTTTGACCCCCACGCCATGACCCAGACGTGGTTCCTC
>CAZKGY010000071.1:0-7390 GCA_964552305.1 uncultured Comamonadaceae bacterium | reverse complement strand
GGGCAGGAGTGACGTGCTGCTTTGGGAAGAAGTGTCCTGCGTGTCTTCGATGGATGGTTCGCGGAGCGTCGCCTCCTTTTCGCGTTGCTTGAGTGTGTCGGGATGGTCGGGATGCGCAGCCATCCACCATTCTGGCAAAGGCGCGTCGTTGGCCTCGTCTCGCTCGAACACGTACACAGGATCTTTGGGGCCTTGCTTGCGGAAGACCACTGCCAAGAGGCCTCCGACCAGGGCGCCGCTCAGGTGGCCCTCCCAACTGACGTGGTCGTCAATCGGCAGCATCCACCACACGATGCCGCCATACAGAAAGGCCACGGCCAGGCTCACGCGGAGCAAAAGCCTGTTTTCACGGATGACGCCACTGACGAACAGGAACGCCGCCAGGCCATAGATGAGTCCACTTGCCCCGATGTGGTTGCCATCGACCGCCATGCCCCACAGAAGAAGCCCGCTCAGAAAGAACAAGAGGACCCAAATGCGCAAAGCAATGGACCGGTAGAAGTAAAAGAGGAACCCATTCAATGTGAAGAAGCTCATGGTGTTGTTCCAGAGGTGACCCCAGTCCCCATGCAGGAAGGGGTAGGTCAAAATGCCTCGAAGGCCCTCGAGCTTCCGGGGATGAACGCCATGCTTGCGCCACCCGAGTTCCAGGATTTCGTTGAGTGCGAACACCGACCAAATGGCCACCAAAAACACCATGGTGAACCACAAGGCATAACTCAGCCTCATGGAATCGCTCACAGGTTGGGACGTGCTCATCTCTCTAAGATAACAGCCATGGCTCCAACGGTTTGACCTGCCATCAACACAATTGGTGTGAAAACTGCTCGAACCCCCAATTCAGAACGTTGAAACTGGCCGGTAGCTTTGGAGACGTCTGCACCCAACAATCTGCAAGCGATCATGCAACCCAACGAAATACACGCACTCATCCAGTTGCTGGATGACCCCGACGAAGGGGTGTACCAGCACGTGAAAGAACAACTCATGGCCCGAGGCATTGAGGCGCTTCCCGCGCTTCTTGAGTCTCGCGAATCCCATGCGTATTGTGACGAGCACGAGCGACGCATGGATGAGTTGGTGGATGGCCTTCACGGGCAATACGTCCACAACGGATTGCGTGACTGGTTCGACTCAGGCGCTGAGCGTGTCTTCGAAGGGGCGTTGTGGGTGCACAAGGCAGCCAACCCTCTGTTGGACATGGCTGCTTTGAAAGAAGACTACGAGAAGTTGAAGCGCAACGTATGGCTTGAGTTGAACGAAGAGTTCACGGCACTGGAACAAGTTCGCATCTTGAACCACATTGTGTACGACCACGAAGAGTACACCAACGCCAAGAGTGGTCAACCAGACCCGAAGCATGCGTTGCTCGGAGAGGTGATCGCCGAGAAGAAGGGCAACCCGCTTGGTTTGGGCATCTTGTACCTGAGCTTGGCGCAGGATTTGAACTTGCCCATTCACGGAGTGAACCTGCCGAACCACTTCATTTTGTGCTATTGCGACGAGCACCACGTGCATCACGAGTCGCTGTCTCCAGACAACCAAACGCCAGGAGGGGTGCTTTTTTACATCAACCCCTTCAGCAGTGGCACGATCATCAACAAGGCAGAGGTGAGCGAATTCTTGAGCCACTTGGAATTGCCTGTGGATGAGAAGAATTGCGGCCCATGCGGCAGCGTAGACATCATCCGTCGGTTGATTGGCAACGTGGCCTACGGCTACGAACGCAACGGCTACATCCGACAAGCAGAAAAGATGCGCGAGCTTCTGATGTTTGTCGAGACCGGTGCCACGGAGACGCCTTCGGCGGATGCGTCGTCGTCGGGGCCATCCTTCGAGTCGGGCGAAGGCAGCCTGTGATTTTTGCATGATTTTCAAAGAAGGCGTGGCACAGGCCGCGCCTTTTTCGTGTACATTGGTTTCAAATCCCAGCGACATGTGGACAGAACGTGACAACCGATTGATTCGAGAATTCCGGTTCAAGGACTTTCAAGAAGCCTTCACCTTCATGACGAGGGTGGCCTTCCTTGCTGAAGCCCACGGACATCATCCGACGTTCGTGAACACGTTCAGTTACGTCCGTGTGGAGCTGCACACCCACGACGCAGGAGGCGTGGTGACCCAAAAGGACCACGAGCTCGCCCGCGACATCGATGGGTTGCTGCAGTGACGCATCAGGCAACGTTTGCGCACAAAAAAGGCGACCCCAGGGTCGCCTTTTTTGATGGAGTGATTCTTCGCTTACTTCGTTTCGGCGGGGTTCACGAACGCCTTGATCTTCAGGATCGTTTGTCCTGGGTCGGTGTTTGCGTTGATGGTGACGGTCTTCGTCTGGTTGTTCTTCTTGCCCTTGGAGTTGAACTTCACTTCAATCTCGCCAGAAGCTCCCGGTGGGATGGGCTCCTTCGGGCACTGAGGCACCGTGCATCCGCAAGAACCCTTGCACTTGTCGAGGATGAGGGGTTCGCTTCCCGTGTTGGTGAAGGAGAAGATGTGCGTGACAGCATCGCCTTCGTCCAGCGTGCCAAAGTCGTGCTCGTACGTGTCAAAGACCATGCTGGTGGTGGGGCCTGCAGGGGCTTCGGCTTGGTTCGCCGCAGGGTCAAACTTCTTGGGGCTGTCTTTTTCAGGGGTGGTTGCAGCTTCCGTTCCGGCCGTTTCGGCCATGGGCTTGGAAGAAATGGTTTCGCCGCCTTCGTTGCAAGCGGTGAAGCTGGCGACGAACAGCGCCAGGGTCAGGGAAGTGGTTAGGTAACGCATGGTTTGAAATGGAATGTTTGATTCAAAATTAAGGCCTAGGCTCAGAAGGTTTTGTGGGCCAAATTGGCGGCCTTGAACGTTCCGTCGTTCAAAACGCGAATGGCTTCCTCCAGGCTTTCGTTCAGGCCTCCAATCACCCGGTAGAACGTTCGCTGGTTGTACACGTTTCTTCCAAAGAACGCCTTCAACCGCAATTGAATGGCGGGCAACGAGCGGTTCCACTCGTCTTCGTCAATCTCCACGCCTTCGTCGGTGACGTACGTCTTGAAGGCCTGGATTTCCTCGTCGGTGAAGGCCATCGATGCCACGAATGCGTCTTCGTCCTTGTGGCGACGCTCCCACACCTCGCGTTGGGCATCCACCTGCGACAAGGCGTACTTGCTGCAGAGGCCTTTCCTCAAAATCTTGGAAAAGGTTTTGGAAGACATGCTGGTGTCCAAGGGCACGAACAAGTCTGGCAGGATGCCTCCGCCACCATAGACCTCGCGTCCTTGGATGCGTGTTTTGTGCATGAGGCTGTCGGGCAAGTCCAAGCTGTCCAGGGACATGAATTCGCCTTTTTCGTAGCGTTCAAATTTCTCCTTGCGGTAGGCCTCCACGCCGTCGTCGTAAGGCTTCTGGATGCACCGCCCTGCAGGCGTGTAGTATTTCTGAACCGTCAAGCGGACAGCACTGCCGTCGGGCAGTCGCATGGGGCGTTGGACCAATCCTTTGCCGAAACTCCGCCGTCCGACGATGAGTCCGCGGTCCCAATCTTGCACGGCGCCAGACACGATTTCGCTGGCGCTTGCCGAGGCTTCGTCAATCAAAACGACCAAGCGACCTTTCTCAAACAGTCCCTTGTATTGCGCGTAGTTGTCTTCACGAGGGAAGGACCGTCCTTCCGTGTACACCAACAGCTTGTCGCCACTCAGCAATTCGTCCGACATCTCGATGGCGGTTCGCAGCATGCCTCCGCCATTGCCCTGCAGGTCGAGGATCAGGTCGTTCATCCCTTGCTTGTCGAGGTCGAGCAGCGCTTGACGGAATTCCTCCATGGTGGTTTTGGCAAACCGACTCACCTTGATGTAGCCAATGTGGTCGTCGACCATGTGGGCAGCGTCGATGCTGAAAATTGGAATTTTGTCCCTGACGATGTCGAAGTCGAGCAGTTCGCGTTCGCCTTCGCGCTTGATTCCGACTCGGACCACGGTGCCTTTGGGCCCTTTCAGCAGCTTCATCACGTCACGGTTGGTGACTCCGATGCCCGCGACGTTTTCGCCTTCCACTGTCACGATGCGGTCGCCTGCGCGAATGCCGAGCTTCTCTGACGGGCCGCCGCTGATGGGAGACACCACCATGATCGTGTCCTTGAATATGTTGAATTGCACGCCGATTCCTTCAAAGTTTCCTTGAAGCGGCTCGTCGGCCTCCTTCAATTCTTCTGCCGAGAAGTACACCGAGTGGGGGTCCAAATCTTCAAGCATACGCACCACCGCAGTCTCCATGAGGTCCTCCAAGTTGACGGAGTCGACGTACAATTGGTCGATGTAGCGCAGCAGGGTGCCAAACTTTTGGGCCGCCGACTGCGGCGTGGTTTCTGTTAGTTGTCCATACGACGCGCCGGTGGCGAGCAACATGGCGAGGGTCAGCGACAAGAGGTGGGATGCGTTCATGAGAACGTGAAAATACGGGCCGGTGGCCAACAAGGGGTAACTTCGCGCCCATGATTGAACGAGCATTTCGAGGAATTTGGCAAACCGCCCTCGTGGGGGGATTGGCTGCAGGGCTAGGCGCCCCCGCGTGGGGACAAATTGTGGTGGACGCACCAGATTTTGACAAGACGTTGCACCTCGTGGAAACGCGGATGGCGGAGAGTGGCAAGGACATGGTGGGCGTGGTGCTCCCCATGGATTTGGACGTATTGGCCGAGGCGAACCACACGGTGGGCCAGGACGTGCACGAGTGGAGGTTGACGATCCGGGCAGAAGGCGCCTTGGCCACGTGCTTGCATTTCGACGACTTTCATTTGCCCGCGGGCGCCACGTTGCGATGCCTGACGCCCAAAGGTGCCTTTGCCGAGCAGTGGACTTCGGCGATGGTGGACGCCACGGAAAACAACGCCCACCATCGATGGGCGAACGACGAAGCGCCAGGAGAGGAGGTGGAACTCGTGTTGACCATGCCCTTGGGGGCCGTCGAGCTTCCCAGGCTTCACGTCGAGGGGTTGGGCTTTTTCGTTCGAGGCACCCACTTCGACGCCCCCTTTGATGCCGCCCGAGGTGGGGCCGAGGCCTGCCAAGTGGACGTGAACTGCCCCGAGGGCGACAGCTGGCAATGCGAACGCGACGGAGTGGTCCGTTTGCGCATCACGCAAAGCGGTGGCATCTTCTATTGCTCGGGGTCCATGATCAACAACACCGCCAAGGATTGCCGGCAGTTGATGTTGACGTCCTTGCATTGCGCCGACGAAGTGGACGACGACGAGTGGGCCTACTTCAAGGTGCAGTTCAACTACGAATTCAGCGAATGTGGAGGGACATCGTCCATCAATTCACGCACCCGCACCGGGGTCATTCCGTTGACAGACAGCAACGACATGGCCAATGGCCAAATCAACGGCAGCGACTTTTTGTTGGTGGAAGTGGAAGACCCAATCAGCATCGATTGGTCGCCCTTTTTCGCGGGATGGGATGCCTCTGGAAACCCTGGCCATGGAGGCGTTGGCATCCACCATCCATCGGGCGACCGCAAGAAGATCTCCACCTACACGAACACGCTTTCCACGTCGAGCGCCTACGCGCCAGGTGCGCATTGGCGGGTCAATTGGATCTCCACCGAGACCAACCATGGCGTCACCGAGGGCGGTTCCTCAGGGTCTCCCATCTTCAGCGAGAATCACCACATCGTCGGGACGTTGTCCGGAGGGTCTTCGTTCTGTTCGGCTCCGTTCGCTCCAGATTTTTACGGCAAAATGAGCCGTCACTGGAGCGTGAACAGCCAGCCCGACACCCTGAAGTTGTCGCGGTTCCTCGACCCCATGGAAACGGGGCAATTGGCCCAGCACGGCAGCTACAAGCACGTCGATGAAGACGGCATCGAACGCTGTGACGTGGTGGGTTCCTGCGATGCCACCCGGGTGGAAGAGTCCTTTTTGCAGGCCTTGACGGTTGGGCCAAACCCCACCGATGGACGCGTGCAAGTCTCGGTGCCTCAAGGGGCGTCGCTCGAAAGGGTGGAGGTGTACGACGCCATGGGGCGGTTGGTCCAAACGGTTCAGAACCCCAGTTCCGCCAAGCGGCTGAGCCTTGACCTCCAAGGCAAGGGCCTCCATTATGTCACGGTTCGATGCACCGAGGGGTGGAGCGCCACGCGGAAGGTGGTGGTGCATTGACGGAACTCAGCGCAGCCAGGTCAGCTGGTCTCGCTTGACCTGCGTTTTGAACGCCCCAAACATGACGGTGACTTGGTTGCCCTTGACGGCAATCACCTCGCCGCGTTCCTTGCCTGTTCGCAAGCGGACGAGCGATCCCTGAACGATTTTCTCAGACTGGTGGTTGGGGCGTCGTTTGGCCTGGGCCTTGGACTTGCCAGGTCGCTTCTTGGCTTCTTCTTGCCGCGCCCGCTCCTTGGCGAGGTAGGTCTTGATCTCTTCAAGCAGCGCTTTGTTCGATTGGCCTGGCTGGAACTTGTCGATGAATTGGGTCAAACGCTTGCTGCGGACGCGGGCTTGGTTCAGCTCTTCGAATTGCGCGTTTAGGTTGCGTTCCTTCTGCGCCATGGCCTCTGACACGGCCGACGCTTCCGCGGTGGCTTTTTCAGCCTCAAGTTCCGCGCGCAGCTGACGGTTCATGAGCTTGGACAATTTGGACTTCTCTTTTTGAAGGTCGCCCAGCAAGCCATCGAGTTCCACGCGGCGCTTGTCCAGCTTGCCCTTCGCCCGCGCAATGAGTTTGCTGGAAATCCCGTTGATCTCCGCCACTTCGAAGGTGAAGGACGACCCCGGTTGCCCCACTTCAAGGCGGTACAAGGGCGCCAGCGATTCCCGGTCAAACAGCATGCTGCCATTGAAGGCCTCGGGCAATTTGGCGGCGCGGGTTTTGATGTTGGCGTAGTGCGTGGTCACAACACCAAACGCCCCGCGGTCGTAGAGTTCTTCGAAAAACACTTCGGCCAATGCCCCGCCAAGGTCAGGGTCGGATCCCGTGCCAAATTCGTCCAACAACAACAAACTCTTCGGTTGGGCGACGGCCAAGAAATGGCGCATTCGGCCGAGCCGGTAGCTATAAGTCGAGAGCTGGTTTTCGATGCTTTGGTGGTCGCCGATGTCGGGAAGGATGGCGTCGAACACGCCCATCACGGAGGCGTTGTGGCAGGGGACGAGCAAGCCGCTTTGGGCCATCAACTGAAGCAGTCCGACCGTCTTCATCGTGATGCTTTTCCCCCCGGCGTTGGGGCCACTGATGACGAGCATGCGCTGACCTTTTTTCAGTTCGATGTGTTGGGGATGGGTTTCTTTGCCAGCCTTTTTGTTCGTTTGGAGAAGGAGCGGGTGGTACGCCGAGAGGAGGTGAAGCCCCGTGCGCTTGGAAATTTGTGGCAAGCTCCCGTCCAGACGATCGCCAAGCCTGGCGCGCGTGGCGATCCAGTC
>CAZKGY010000070.1:0-7460 GCA_964552305.1 uncultured Comamonadaceae bacterium | reverse complement strand
CACCCAATTCGCCTACAGCAACAAGGCCTTTCCCATTGCGGCAGGTCAAACCATCAGCCAGCCCCACACCGTCGCCAAACAGAGCGAACTGCTCGGCGTCGCGCCCGGAGGCAAGGTGCTGGAAATCGGCACGGGGAGTGGGTACCAATGCGCGGTGCTCTGCGCCATGGGGCTCAAGGTGCACAGCATCGAACGCCAAAAAGCCCTCTTCGACAAGGCAGGCCCACTCTTGCAAGCCATGAAATGGCGACCCTCGCTGTACTACGGTGACGGCTACAAAGGCAAGCCTGCCTTTGCGCCCTTCGACGGCATCATCATCACCTGCGGGGCGCCAAACATTCCCCAAGCCCTGCTGGGGCAGTTGGCGATTGGAGGAAGGATGGTCATCCCTGTGGGAGAAGGCGACACCCAACGCATGTGGACCATCGACCGGGTCAGCGAGACCGAGTTTGCCAAAAAGGACCATGGCGACGCCGCCTTCGTGCCAATGCTGTCAGCCCGGGCCAGGGATTGATCACCCGAGGGCGTCCACGTCCCCCAGGCCTTCTCGAACGACTTCCGGTTCGTCGCCGGTGCAATCGACCACGGTGGAGGCGTGGAGGTGCCCGATGCCCCCATCCACAGTCATGTCGACGGCGTGGCCCCACCGCTCGTCGATGAGTTCTGGGTTGGTGGTGTACTCCAACACGTCGTCGTCGTCGTGCACGCTGCTGACCACCAAGGGTTTGTCCAAGGCCTTCAGGATGGCCAAGGCCACGCCGTGGTCGGGCACCCGTATGCCGATCGTTTTCTTCGAGCTTTTGTACAGTTTGGGCACCTGGTTGCTTGCAGGAAGGACAAACGTGTACGGACCAGGAAGCACGCGCTTCATGGTTTTGAAGGTCGTGTTGCTGAGATGCTGCGTGTACGTGCTCAAGTCGCTCAAGTCCGAGCAAAGCAGTGAGAAGTGGGCCTTCTCTGGCTTGAGCCCCTTGAGCCGTGCGATGCGGTCAAATCCCTTGGAATTGCCGAGCAGGCAAGCAAAGCTGTACACGGTGTCTGTGGGGCACACAATGACCCCGCCTCGATTCAGGCATTCCACCACCTCTCGAACAGCCCTGTCGTCTGGGTTGTCTTCGTAGATCTTCAGCAACGACGACATCGCTTTCGGGAGATTTATCCGTTGGACTTGGCGTGGTCCGCGAGGAACTTGGCCAGCCCGCTGTCCGTCAAGGGGTGCTTCATGAGCCCCATGATGGCGCTCAACGGCCCCGTCATGACGTCTGCCCCAAGCTTGGCGCACTCGATGACGTGCATGGGTCCTCGCACGCTGGCAGCAAGAATTTCTGTGCCAAAGTCGTAGTTGTCGAAGATGTTGCGGATGCCTTCAATCAAGTCCATGCCGTCGGAGCTGATGTCGTCGAGACGGCCGATGAAGGGGCTTACGTAGCTGGCACCTGCCTTGGCGGCAATGAGTGCCTGCCCTGGGCTGAAAATCAAGGTGCAGTTCGTGCGAATTCCGTGGTCTGTGAAGTGGCTGATCGCCTTGATTCCTTCGGGAATCATTGGGACTTTGACCACGATGTTTTCATGCAACGCCGCGAGCGCTTCGCCTTCTTTCACCATGCCTTCGAAGTCGGTGGCAATCACTTCCGCACTGACGTCTCCGTCGACGATGTCGCAAATGGCTTGATAGTGGGCCTTGACCGCCGCGTCGCCCGCGATGCCCTCCTTCGCCATGAGCGAGGGATTGGTGGTTACGCCATCCAGGATGCCCAAGGCTTGGGCTTCTCGGATTTGATCAAGGTTTGCGGTGTCGATGAAAAACTTCATGGCATGGGTGTTTGGGGGGCAAACCTACACCGGGTCAGGCGGGCGACGAGGAGGCGTTGCACGCAATTTCTCCACGCGTTTTCCCCATGCCATGCCTTCGGCTCAAAAGCGCGTATCTTGACTAGCGATGACGCAAGACGAACGCGACCAAATCGAAGCACGGGCCCGAAGGAAGCTGTTGGACCTCGAGGAGCGCATTGAAGAATGCAAGGAGTTGACCAAGCCAATTCCCCCGAGCGAGGCCATTGGAAGGGTCAGCCGCATGGACGCCATCAACAACCGGAGCGTGAACGAGGCCGCCCTTCGGCAGTTGGAGCGCGACAAGGCGATGCTTCTGTCTGCCTTGGATCGCCTCCACCAAGACAAGTATGGCAAGTGCGTGCAATGCGGTTCCGACATTCCTGTGGGCAGGCTGATGCTCATGCCGGGCGCCATTCGTTGCGTGCGTTGCCATTGAGACGCCTACCTTCGCATCGTGAAGATTCGCGACGCCTTTTGCTTGATGTCGTTGGGGGCTGCGTTGACGGCCTGCCAGCCTGAAGGATGGGACCCAGGACAGCCTGAGGTGTTGGAGGTGTCCGCCTTTGAACTCACCACGACCGCACCCCAGGGTTCGGCCCGTCACGGCGTGGAAGAGGTCTGGGTGTACAGCGAATCCGAAAAGCTGGGCGTGTATCCCCTGCCAGCCCAAGTGGCGTTGGCGCCGGGGATGGCGCAGACGCTGCTTCTGTGGCCAGGCATCAAGGCGAACGGGGTGTCAGCCACCCGTCGTGAATACCGCCTGTACCAGCCATTGACGGTTCAGGTGGACGGCGATCCATCGACGCTTGAAGAAGTGACGTTTCAGAGTGCCTACTCGGAGGATGCGGTGGTCCGTTTGGCGGAGGACTTTGACAACACAAACCGCTTTTCCAACACCACCGGAGGCAACGCCGAATTGGTGAGAATCACCAACGACGACGTGTTCGAGGGCAATGGTTCTGGATACATTCGGCTTGACGCGGACCAGTCACAGCTCGTGGTGGCCACCGACGAGGTGGAGTTTGAATTGCCTGCCCGGGCCCCGATTTACTTGGAGTTTCACTACAAATGCGACGTGGATTTTTTGGTGGGTTTGAAGGTGCTTGGAGGCGCGAACGCGGGCAACCATCCGTTGCTTGGCCTGAACCCAACATGCGACGACGAAGGCCAATGCACGTGGAAGAAAATGTACTTCGATTTGTACCCGGCCATTTCGTCTTGGCCCGACGCCGAGGCTTTTGAATTGCTGATCACTGCTGGCGTTCCCACCGATGGAACCGAAGGCAACATTTGGGTGGACAACTTCAAATTCGTGCATTTCTGATGAATCCTCAGGATCGGCAAACGCCTTGGGGCAGGTGGTGGTGGAGGTACTTCCTGTGTGATTTTGTGGGGGCGGCCTTGGCGTGGTGTGCCTTGTTTGTGTTTCGAAAGACCGTCGTGGAACCGAGGAAGTTTGGGGTAGAAGTATCCTTGGAGTTGGACGCCAACTTCTGGGCGGCCATGGTGGTGGTTCCGCTGTTTTGGTGTGGCATTCATGCGTTGATGGGCATGTACGTGGACATTCGTCGAAGGCATCGGGCGCTTGAGATTCGACAGGTTGTTCGGGCGTCTGCAGGAGGAGGGGTGTTGTTGTTTTTCCTGCTTTTGCTGGACGACGTGACCCGGACGCACACCGACCATTACCAAGTCCTGTTTGTGTGGATGATGAGCCACACTGTCCTTGTGTTGGGGGTGCGTGGTTGGTTGACCACCCAGGTGGTTGCACGGGTGCAATCGGGGGAGTGGGCGTTCAATACCCTGCTTGTCGGTCAGGCCGAAGACACCGCGGCGTTTCGCCGTGAATTGGAGGAAACCCCTGGCGCCCGAGGGTGGAACGTGTTGGACGCCATGCAGGAACGCGACATCAACTCGGATTTGCGCGCGCTGTCCAACTGGTTGGACGACCACAGCGTCGACCGGGCAGTCATCGCGACACCCGTCAGCGGCCACGAATCGCTGCTCGGTTGGATTGCGGTGTTGGAAGGAAGGGGGGTGGAAACGTTGGTGGTTCCCGGCGCATTGGATTACATGGCTGGGCGGGTGAAGTCGACGAATTTGTTTGGGATTCCCTTGGTGAACCTGAGCCGGAATCCCATGTCGCACGGGGTGAAGGCCTTGAAGCGGTTCTTGGATTTGTTCTTGAGTTTGCTCGCGCTGGCGGTGCTTTCGCCCGTGTTGCTTTTGGTGGCGTTGTGGGTGAAGTCCGACAGCGATGGACCGGTTTTCTACCGCCAAGAGCGGCTGGGGTTGTTTGGCCGTCCGTTCCACATCATCAAGTTTCGAACGATGGTTCAGAACGCCGAAGGGCAAGGCCCCAAACTCAGCTCGGATGCAGACCCTCGCATCACTCGAGTCGGCAAGTGGCTGCGGAAAACACGGGTGGACGAGCTGCCCCAGTTTTGGAACGTGGTGAAAGGAGAGATGTCTTTGGTGGGACCGAGGCCAGAACGGGCCTTTTTCGCCGATCAAATCGTCCAGCACAGCCCCCATTTCCTGCGGCTGCAGCAGGTCCGTCCGGGCATCACATCTTGGGGCCAAGTGAAGTACGGGTACGCCGAGAATGTCAACGAGATGCGGCAGCGCTTGAGGTACGACATCATGTACCTCGAAAACGCGTCGTTGTTGCTCGATTTGAAGATCTTGCTCTACACCGTTCGGACCGTCTTGCGTCGCGAGGGCAAGTGACAACATAAAATTTACGAAATTTGAGGGATGGACCGAGTTGTCGCCATTCCACGAGGCCATGTGCCATGGAAGCGAGCCGCCCTTTGCGCGATGCTTGCCCTTGTGGTCGTTGGCGGCTGGGGCCAAACAACCAAGCGGGGAACCAAGGAGGGGACCTTGGTGGTCAATTACTATTCCACGGCGCCAGACCCCGAGCTGGAGCAGCTGAGGCAATTGGCGATTGATGCCCTGAGCATCCATCTTCGTGGGGAGGTGTTGCTGTCTAACGAAGACATCGGATGGCGCCGGTCTCCGAAGTCCCTGCAGAAGGAAATGGGCCGCATCGTGACGGACTTGCTCAGCATTCGAAATTTCGAAGGGGTTGAGCCGTTCCGAGGATTTTCTGTCGACGTCCTGGCGCTTCTGACCGATTTTGAAGAATTGGATCGGCGCGACGTGGATCGCATGCGGGGGGATTCAGGCAAAAGCTTTGAAGCGCGCCTGTACATCCTGATTGAACAACGCATTCAGGAGGTGCTATTGCTTGCGGGGGTGGAGATGGGGCGTTTCGTCAACCAAGGACTGCTTCAACAAGTCGGATCCATGGAACAGACGCTTCCCACCGAGGCCTTGGGCGAGTGGATGCAATTCGAGGAGGGAGCGCCGTTGACACCCCTCGAGGTCGACTTCTCGTTGGAGACCATGTCGTTGCTGAATCGGAACGACGAGAGCACATGGCCCACGGGCGCCGGCAGTTTGGTTCAAGGCTCGCAGGACAAGGGGGATGAGGCATTGATGGCCATGATGGCCCAAATCGTGGACTTGCTTGCCCGACAAGACGAACGGCTCCGAGCGCTTGAAGACAAGCAGTTGGGGGATTGGGCGCGCCAGGGAATCAACCCCCAGCGAACCACCACGGCGGAGGACCCCGTTCTGTCCAAACTCAACTTGCCGGCGTCGTTTGACGTGCAGTTTTACGAGGGCAGCACACGCCTGACGCTCGCGGCGCAGCTTCAGTTGAACGAGGTGCTGGAATACATGGGCATGCATCCCTCGCTGAGGGTGGTGTGCACAGGGCATGCGGACGTGACTGGCGACCGCACGGCCAATTTGAACCTCTCGAAGCGCCGCGCCCAGGCCGTGAGGGCACACATGTTGGAAAGTGGGGTGGCCTCCACGAGGGTGCTCCTCAACTACTTTGGCGAAGAACGGGCCTCCAATCGAGGGGCCTTGGACAGAAGGGTGGAGGTGGCGTTCTTTGTGGGAGATTGACCCTTCCATGAAAATCATTTGCATCGGCCGGAATTACGCGGAACACGCGGCAGAATTGGGCAACGAACTGCCCCAATCTCCAGTGGTGTTCCTCAAGCCCCAAAGCGCCATTTTGAGCCATCGCCATCCCTTTTACATCCCGGAATGGACCAAGGAGGTGCACCACGAAGTGGAGTTGGTGATCAAGATCAACCGACTCGGCAAAGGCATCCAGCGCCAGCATGCGAGCAGGTACTACGACGAGGTCGGTTTGGGCATCGATTTCACGGCCCGTGACGTGCAATCCGCACTCAAGGCCAAGGGACACCCGTGGGAGCGGGCCAAGGCCTTCGATGGGGCCGCCGTGGTGGGGTCTTTCGTGAAGCTCTCTTCGCTGGGGAAGGACGTGCAAGACTTGTCGTTTGCCTTGCACAACCATGGATCAGTGATTCAGGAAGGACACACAGGAGACATGGTGTTTGACGTCGACGCACTGATTGCAGAAGTGTCCCAATTCATGACGCTCAAGGTGGGCGACTTGATCTTCACCGGCACGCCAGCAGGGGTGGGGCCAGTTGCGCCTGGCGACCGCCTTGTCGGGGTGCTGGAAGGGGAGGAAATGTTTGCCGTGAACGTCAAATGAACGCCATGCACTTGTCTCTCATAGGCTTCATGGGCTCAGGCAAATCCACCGTGGGGAAGATGCTTGCCGATCGGCTGGGCCGTCCGTTTGTGGACACCGACGCCATGGTGGCTGAGGCATTGGGCATGCCGATCATGGAGGTGTTCTCTCAGTTGGGAGAGCCCGTGTTTCGAGAAGCGGAACAAGATGCCCTTTCCGAGGCGTTGCGTGCCCAAGGACCCATCGTGCTTGCGACAGGAGGTGGCACGCCTTGCGCAGAAGGAGCCATGGAGTGGATGCGTCGCCAGTCTTTGGTGGTTCACCTGAAGCCGCCGTTTGACGAGCTGTTGGCTTCCTTGGAATCGTCCACCCACGAGCGTCCCTTGATTGAAGGGAAGACAGGGGCCGAGTTGCGTCAATTTGTCGAACGAATGATGCTGACCAGGGCTGCTTGTTACGGTTCGGCCCACGTCACGTGGACGCAGTCGTTGCGTTCCGACGAAGCCATCGACGACGCGCTTGCGAGCATTCGCTGGCGCCTCGGTTCAGATGCCTGAGGGTGCGCGTTGCAAGTGGACCGTGGCGTTGTCTTCGTCGCTCAGGTCCACGGCGATGTGCTCGTTCAAGTGGGTGCTCAACGTGAGCCCGCAGTAATCCGCCCTTACGGGAAAGGCTCGGTGCTTCCGATCGACAAGGACGGCGGTGTGCACCTCCCGGGGGTTGCCCAGCAACACCTCGCGAACGGCATGAATCAAGGTTTGGCCCGAATTCAAGACGTCATCCACCAGAATGACGATGGTGTCATTCAAGGATTCTGTGGGCACGTCGCACGTGACGCCACTTTGCAGTGGATTGGCCTTGTCCAACGAAACCACGCCGTCGACGATGTCCATGTCTCCGAGGGCTTTCAACCGCCTGACGAGGGCTTCGCACAGCGCCACGCCCTGGCCGTCCACGCCGAGCAACACAAGGGTGGATTCTTGGAAGTGGACCTCCAAGATTTCCCGGGCCATGCGGTCCAGCTTGCGGACAATGGTCTCGTGAGGCA
>CAZKGY010000069.1:0-7464 GCA_964552305.1 uncultured Comamonadaceae bacterium | reverse complement strand
TGCACGAAGGACTCGGTCCATTGCCGTTCGGCTTCCACGTGCCTCAAAAAGCTGGGCAGTTGTCGAACGATTTTGACCAAATTGCCCCGTTTGGCGTAGGAAATCTCGGGGCCAGGCTTGTGGTGAAGCGTGACGTGTTCCACCCCTCGAAGCCTCCCTGAAAGCCACTCCAAGGCATACCCCTTGGACGCCACATGCACATGCCAGCCTAGGTCCCGCGCGTGCTCGATCAAGGGAAGCGTTCGCGTGGCGTGCCCCATGCCCCAATCCAACACGGCCACGAGCAGCGATGGGCGGGGATGGGTTTCAGGGCGTTGCATCGGGTGGAAGTTCCTAATTTCGGGGCAATTCTGACGACATGGGCAAGGGCAAACTTTGGAAGTGGGAAGAAAACGCCGAACTCGACAACGTGTTCGAGCCTGATTTGCAGGAGGCCGTGGGTGGCGCCGAGCACGAATGGCGCGGGACCTGGGGCGCTTCCGTCTTCGGCAACGACAACCCCATCACGCTCGAATTGGGCTGTGGCAAGGGAGAGTACACCGTGGGGTTGGCCAGGCAATGGCCCGACCGCAACTTCATTGGGGTGGACATCAAGGGGCATCGATTTTGGCGAGGGGCGAAGACGGCGAACCAGGAGTCGCTGAGCAACGTGGCCTTTTTGCGCACCCGCATTGAATTCATCGATCAGTTTTTTGCGCCGGGCGAGGTGGCTGACATTTGGTTGACCTTCAGCGACCCTCAGCCCAAGGACGAGAAAGGGACCAAACGAATCACGTCGGGGCGTTTCATCGAGCGCTACCGCAAGTTTTTGGCCCCAGGAGGCACCATCAAGGTGAAGTCGGACAGCGCGCTTCTCTACGAATTGTCCAAGGCTGACTACCTCGAGGCGGGCCACGAATTCTTGCACGACTCAGACGACGTGTACGGGGGATTTCTCGACCGCGTTTCGCCTGAATTGAGGGCCGCCTTGGAAATCAAAACCTACTACGAATCGCGTTGGCTTGAGGAAGGCAAGTCCATCCATTTCATGGAGATTCGGCCAGAACCTCTGAAGTGAGCGGTCCCGGCAACTTTGAAGACGACGTCTATGCCTTGGTGCGGGCCATTCCGCCGGGGCGCGTCACCAGCTACGGAGCCATTGCCAGGGCCATTGGCCATGGCAAGGCGAGCCGTCGCGTGGGGTGGGTCCTGAACAAGAGCTTTGGGGCGTCTCCCGCCGTGCCAGCCCACCGGGTCGTGAACCGACTCGGCATGCTGACGGGCGCCATCCACTTTCCGTTGAACCGTCCCATGGCGGCATCCCTGCGGGCAGAAGGGGTGGAGGTGGCCAATCAGCAAGTGGTGAACTTTCAAGACGTGTTTTGGGACCCACTGAACGAACTTTGAGCCATGGCATGGACGCGTGAAGAAACAATGGCCGCCTTGGGTGGCGTGATGGAGCCCGAACTGGGCAAAGACCTGGTGACCCTCGGGTTGGTTGCGGTGGAGGGGGAAGCCACCGACGAGCATGGCGAAGGGGTGACGGTGGTGGTCAAGTCGAGCAACCCTGCGATGCATGCCAGAAAACGCATGGAAGAGGCGGTGCGGTTCGCCCTCGAACGAGCCATGGGCAGCGCCACGGGTGTGCGCGTGAACGTCATCCCATTGGCCGAAGAAGAGAGGACGCTGGAGACCCGCAAGGTGCTTCCTGGCGTGGAACACATCGTTGCCGTCGCCTCCGGCAAAGGAGGTGTGGGCAAGAGCACTGTGGCGTCCAACTTGGCGGTCTCTCTGGCGAGCTTGGGGTACAAGGTGGGCTTGGTGGATGCCGACATCCACGGACCCAGCGTGCCCACGATGTTTGACGTGGTCAAGGAAAAGCCCCAGCCCGTGGAGGTGGATGGCAAGACGAAGATTGAACCCGTCGAGCAATACGGCGTCAAGGTGCTGTCCATTGGCTTCTTCGCAGACCCCGATCAAGCGATTGTGTGGAGGGGCCCCATGGCCAGCCGTGCGCTGAACCAATTGTTCACGGACGCGCACTGGGGCACCTTGGACTTCATGATCGTGGACTTGCCTCCAGGGACGGGTGACATCCATTTGTCCCTGGTGCAGCAAATTCCCCTGACCGGTGCGGTGGTTGTGAGCACGCCTCAAGACGTGGCGCTGGCTGACGCGCGAAAAGGGGTGGGCATGTTCCGGTTGGACGAGTTGAAGGTTCCCGTGCTGGGCCTCGTCGAGAACATGGCTTACTTCGTCCCGCCAGACATGCCAGACAAGACGTACCACATCTTCGGACGTGATGGCGTGAAGCGCCTCGCAGACAGCTTGGAGGCCCCCTTCCTTGGAGAGCTCCCCTTGATGCAAACGATTCGGGAGGCTGGAGACGCCGGTCGGCCTGCCGCCCTTCAGACGAACGGTCCTGCGGCCGCGGCGTTTCGGGAGGTGGTTGCTAACTTGCTGAAGCAAATGGGCAAAGGCATCGATTGATGGACAACGAACTGAACACACGCATCGAAGCAACGTTGGAAGAGCTGCGTCCCTACTTGAAAACGGATGGTGGAGACATCAAGCTGGTGGAAATCACAGAAGACTTGATTGTGCGTGTGGAATTGATGGGGTCCTGCGCCGATTGTTCCATGATTCAGATGACCTTGAAAGGGGGGGTGGAATCGGCCATCAAGAAGGCCGCTCCAGAGGTGAAGGGTGTGGAAGCTGTCAACCTCGTCGGCTGAGTTCGTCATCCAACATCGCTTGTTGACACATGGTTGAACACCGCGCCATCCTGTTTGTTTGGAGGTTAATTTTGCGTTCATCATGATTCATACGGACATTCTGATCATTGGAGCCGGACCTTGCGGGCTCTTCACGGTGTTTGAGGCGGGCTTGCTCAAGTTGCGTTGCCACCTGATTGACGCCTTGCCCCAACCTGGGGGGCAATGCGCAGAGATCTACCCCAAAAAGCCGATTTACGACATCCCGGCCTACCCGTCCATCTTGGCGGGAGAGCTCGTGGACCGTTTGATGGAACAGGCAGAGCCCTTCAAGCCGGGATTCACCCTGGGTGAGCGGGCGGAAGTGATTGAAAAAGACGACGAAGACCAATTCGTGGTGACCACCAACCGTGGCACCAAACACCGCGCACCAATCATCGCCATCGCAGGGGGCCTCGGTTGCTTTGAGCCGCGGAAGCCACCCATTGAAAACTTGGCGGATTTCGAGGACGCTGGCGTGGAATACATCATCAAGGATCCGGAATTCTACCGCGACAAAAAGGTGGTCATCAGTGGAGGAGGCGACAGCGCCCTGGACTGGACCATTTTCTTGGCCGACGGCGTGGCGAGCGAAGTGACCCTCGTGCACCGTCGCGAAGGGTTCCGCGGACACCTCGACAGCGTGCAAAAGGTCATGGACCTTGCCGAGCAAGGAAAAATCAAGCTGTTGACCAACGCCGAAGTGGTCGGGGTGGATGGCGAGTCGTCGCTGAAGACCCTGACGGTCAACCACAAGACGCAGGGCGAGATGACGTTGGAGACGGACCATTGGGTGCCGTTGTTTGGCCTTAGCCCCAAGCTGGGACCCATTGCCGATTGGAACTTGAACATCAGCAAGAACGCGGTGGAGGTCGACACCTTCGACTACAGCACCAACGTGCCAGGGGTGTATGCCATCGGCGACATCAACACGTACCCCGGGAAGTTGAAGTTGATCCTGTGTGGGTTCCACGAGGCGACGTTGATGGTGCAGAGCGCGTTCAAGCGGATTTACCCGGACAAAAATTTGGTCTTGAAGTACACGACGGTGAACGGCGTGGCAGGCTTCTGAGCCTACCTTCAAAGCATGAGTCTGATCAAAGTCACTGTCATCGACCGTGAGGGAACGTCCCACGAGCTCGACGCGCCCACCGACATGGGACTGAACATGATGGAGCTCTGCAAGAGTGCAGAGTTGCCGGTGGAAGGCACGTGCGGGGGCATGGCCATGTGCGCGTCTTGCCACATGTACGTCCAAAGCGACCACGCCATCCCCGACAAGTCAGACGACGAGGAGGACATGCTTGACGAGGCGTTTCACGTCACCGACGAAAGCCGTTTGGGCTGCCAAATTCACTTGGCCGACGACCTCGATGGGTTGGTGGTGAAGCTGGCCCCGGTCGGTTAATGCGGCCCGAGCCCGAGGTGCTTGGGGTCGCCCGAGCGCATCCAACGGGCAACAGCCTCGGACGAACGAACGGCATCAAGCGCCCTGACGTGGCGCATGCCATGGGCATCTGAGCACAAAAACGACACCCATCCTCGGCCCATGCACCGCTCGGCCATGGCTTGGGTCTCTGGCCCGTAGGCCCCTGAAAGGGACGCGGCATTCACCGACATCCAGCCCCCACGTTGGTGCCAAAGCTCCAGCAGGGACTCGTCCTCGTGGAGGTAAGGGTAGCGCTCGCAATGCGCCAAAACGGGCGTGTAGCCCAAGGTTTGCAATTGAAAACAAGCTTCCTTCACCATGCCTTCCGGTGGGGCCTGGTGGAAGCCGAACTCCATCAACACCAACTTGGCCGACTTGTTCCCCATGCCGCAGGGGAAGGACAGCAACTCGTCGCGGTCGACCAGTTCCATGAATCCCTGGTCGAGGTGGTATTCGGCGGCAAGCCTCAAATCCATGTCCCATTCGGAATGGGCCACGGCTTCCTTGAGTGCTTCGAACGCAGGCAACAAGGTGGCCGGGGTATTCGGGTAGAGGTCGGCCATGACGTGGGGCGTGAGCACCATCCCCCGGTAGCCAAGCTGGGCCATGGCGCCGACCATGTCCAAGGCGTCGTCGATGGTTTGGGCCCCATCATCCACCCCGGGGACCAAGTGGCTGTGCAGGTCCCACACCAAGTTGGACAAGTCCACCTTCGCCCTGCGAGACCGTTGCCAAGGCCACATGTCAGCCGCGGTTGTTGTAGTGCTCGTCGTAGTACTGCTGGTACTCCCCGGAGGTCACCTGGTCGAGCCAGGCCTCGTTGTCGAGGTACCAACGCACGGTTTGCTTCAGCCCTTGTTCAAAGGTGATGCTCGGTCGCCACCCGAGGGTTTGTTCCAAGTGGGAGGCGTCAATGGCGTAGCGCAAGTCGTGGCCCGCACGGTCTTTCACGAAGGTGATGAGGGGAAGCGAATGCCCCGCTTCCCGACCCAAGGCTTCGTCCACTTCGCGGATCAAGGCATGCACCAAATCGATGTTTTTCCACTCGTTCAGGCCGCCAACGTTGTAGGTGTCGCCCACCAAGCCACGGCTTAGAATCGTGTGGATGGCCGAGGCGTGGTCTTCCACCCAAAGCCAGTCGCGCACGTTGATGCCTTCGCCATAGACAGGCAGGGGAAGCCCCGCCACGATGTTGCGAATCATCAAGGGAATGAGCTTCTCAGGGAATTGGTGGGAACCGTAGTTGTTGGAGCAATTGGAGATGACCACAGGCAACCCGTAGGTGTGGTGGTAGGCACGCACGACGTGGTCGCTGGACGCCTTCGAGGCGCTGTAAGGCGACCTTGGGTCGTAGGGCGTGGTCTCGGAAAACAATCCTTCGTCGCCCAGAGATCCGTAGACTTCGTCTGTGCTAACATGGTAGAACAAGCGTCCTTCCATGGTTCCTTCCCAGGCGTCCTTCGCCGCATTCAGGAGCGTGGCTGTGCCGAGGATGTTGGTCTCGAGGAAGGCCAGTGGGTTGGTGATGCTGCGGTCCACGTGACTCTCCGCGGCCAGGTGAACGACGGCATCGAAGGCGTGCTCGTCAAAAAGGCGTTTCACCAATGCGGCATCCCGAATGTCCCCTTTGGCAAACGTGTACCGCTCGTGCGACTCGACATCCATCAAGTTGGCGAGGTTCCCGGCGTACGTCAGCGCGTCAAGGTTCACCACGCGGCTTTCCGTGTCCGCCAGCAACCGACGAATCACGTGGGAGCCAATGAAGCCTGCCCCGCCGGTGACGAGGATGGAAGAGAAGTTGCGTGTGGCCATGCGTTTCAAAGTTCGGGAAAAAGGCGAGTCGGCGCCGCACCCATCACAGGCTCCAGTAGTCGAGGCTTCCCGTTTTCCCTTTGAAGATGCCTTTCACGTCCACGACGGTTCCTGTGCCGGCCTTCAGCAATGACTTGAAATCGCCTTCCCCCATGCCCACGTATTCGCGGTGGTTCACGGCCATGATGACGGCGTGGTATTGGCCTGCGTCCGGTGCTGCTTTCAAGTCCAAATCGTATTCTTCCTTCACCTCGTCAGCCGACGCTTGGGGGTCGACGACGTCCACCTGAACGTTGAACGATTCGAGCTCGCGAATGACGTCAATGACCTTCGTGTTGCGGATGTCTGAGACGTTTTCCTTGAACGTCAAACCCATCACAAGCACGCGTGCTTCGAGGGGGTTGATGTCGCGCGCAAGCAGACGCTTGACGGTTTGTTTGCCGACGTACAGCCCCATGCTGTCGTTGACGTACCGACCGCTGTTGATGACGCGCGCGTGGTAGCCGAGCTTGTTGGACTTCCAGGTCAAGTAGTAGGGGTCGATTCCGATGCAGTGCCCCCCGACCAGGCCGGGTTGAAACTTCAGAAAGTTCCATTTGGTGCCTGCCGCTTCAAGCACTTCGTATGTGTTGATGCCGATGCGGTTGAAGATGATGCTCAGTTCGTTGACCAAGGCGATGTTGACGTCACGTTGGGTGTTTTCAATGATTTTGGACGCCTCGGCCACGCGGATGCTGCTGGCCCGGTGGGTGCCTGCCTTCACGACCAAATCGTAGGTCCGCGCCACCACGTCAAGGGTTGCTTCGTCGCATGCGCCCACGACCTTGACGATGGTCTCGATCGTGTTCACCTTGTCTCCGGGGTTGATGCGCTCGGGGCTGTAGGCAACGAAGAAGTCCTTGCCCATGGTCAAGCCGCTCTCGGCTTCAAGCACTGGCACGCAATCTTCTTCGGTGCACCCAGGGTAGACCGTGCTTTCGTAGACGACCACGTCTCCGGGTTTTAGGGCTTGTCCGACCGTTTTGGAGGCTGCTAGCAAGGGGGTGAGGTCCGGCTGGTGGCTCGCATGAATGGGGGTAGGGACGGCTACGACGTGAAACTTGGCGCGGGCCAAATCTTTGGCGGCGTGGGTGAACGTGATGCGTTTGTTTTGGAATTGGTCCGGTTCAATCTCTCCGGAAGGATCGATGCCTTCCTTCATCATCGCCACGCGTTCGGCGTTGATGTCGAAGCCGATCACGTCGAGGTGCTCGGCGAAGGCCAACGCAATTGGCAAACCCACGTAACCCAGTCCGACCACGGACAGGGCGGCTTCGCCTTGGACCAACGATTCATGCAAATTGCTCATGGTTTGGAAATTGGGGTGACGCGACCGTCGCGCAAGGCGTACACGTCGCCAGTGGCGGGGCAAGTGGCCATGCCCTCGGGGTCAAATTGAAGCCTTTCGCCGTGGGCCGACATCCAGCCATGGGGCTTGGCAGGAACGCCCAA
>CAZKGY010000068.1:0-7501 GCA_964552305.1 uncultured Comamonadaceae bacterium | reverse complement strand
CGTCGGCCGTTGGCGGTGGTACAGAAGCGAGCTCATTCCGACGAACCCGATGGTCCCGAACAGTTGTTCGTGGTGCAGTTCCCCACCTTCTTGGCGGAACTGGGTGTGGCGTTTGGGCGGGATGTTGCCCAGCTTCTGGTAGAACGGCATGGTGCCTGCAAGTTATGCAGGGCGAGGCCGTCGACGGGTGGGTGCCGTCAATTCGCGACAAAGGCCCTGGCGTACCAGGGGAGTCGGCCGTCCTTCGTGAGGGGCCACTGCAGGCTGAGGCGCGTGCCAGGCTTCAGCGGCGCATCCGGTTCGATGCGGTTTTTCCGCGCCAACGACTTGGTTCGGACGCCGTGCATTTGGCTGATTTGCCAGAGGGTTTGGCCTTGACGAACGGTGTGCCAAGCGTGCGATGCGTGGCCCTTCTTCGGCTGCATGTACAGCTTGTCGCCCGCCTGGAAGACATGGTCCTTCGTGACCTCGTTGTACGTGCGAATCTGCCAAGGCATCATGTCCAAGGCACGCGCCAAGGATTCTTGGGTATCGCCCACCTCGACAAACACGTACTGCACCCCGTGAACCGTGGTCCGGATGCGGTGGCTGTTGTCCAAATCGACGGTTCCCCCGCCGCTGTCCGCCTTGCGGATGATCGTGTGCTCCTTCTTGTTCCGCTTGACCTCCTTCGAATCGTTGGCGGCCATGGCAGGAGGCAATTCCCCGCCGGGCACGTCGAGCAGGTGCAAGTCGTGCTTTTCAATGAGGGTGATGAGGCGATCGGCGTACTTGGGGTCGGTGGCGTAGCCGCAGGCCTTCAGTCCCTTCGCCCAACCTTTGTAATCCGTCAATTCGAGGTCAAACAACCGCGCGTACCGATCCCGCAGCAAGAACTTGCTGTGGTCGTCGTAGCTGTCTTTGGCGTCGTCGTACACCCGGAAGCATTCGCCCTTGGCGTCGTCGTCATGGTAGGTGCGCTTGCCGGTCCAGGTCGCGTGGCACTTGATGCCAAAGTGGTTGTTGGATTTTTGGGCCAGCTCACTCACGCCGTTCCCACTCTCCAAAATGCCTTGGGCCAGGGTGATGCTCGCGGGGATGCCGTAACGCTCCATTTGTTGAACGGCTTCGTCTTGCCACTGCTCGATGTAGGTCTCGTTGGTGGCGACGGGCTTGGCGCCTTTGTCGCCTCCTTTGGGATCGCCCATGGCCTGGACCCCACCCATGACCCCAATCAATGCCAGGACCAATGCGCCGCGCAGGGCGTTCCAAATCAAAGGGGAATGAGGGATGGATGTCTTGTTCATGGCGGGTGCTTCCTGAACGTCCAAGCTACTCGCGCATTGCCCCTTTGTGGCGTCGACCATCAAGAGTTGCCCTCCCAGCCATGTGAATAACGCCTTCCCTCAGAAAAGGAGGCGTGAGGCCCGTTTGGATGCAGGTTGTACTTTGCGGGCATGAGACAAGTCCTTGCCTTGTGGGTCATCTTGCTTTTGCCAGCGACAAGTTCGGCTCAGTCCGAGCAGTTGTACTTCTTCGACTCAAACGTAGGTTCTGCATTCATTGAGGGATTTTTCGAAGGGTGGTTTCCGGGGGCTTCCATCCTCGGCGGCATCCGACAGGTTTCTTCGAATCGTTTTGAGATCAATGGGAAGCCAAGGGCGCGGATCTGGGAAGCGGAATTGGGATTTGCGGCTCCGGCAGGTGCCACGGGCAAAGTGGGTGTGGGCTTTTTGAATGAAATGACCGGGGGATCCACCACGTTGGGTGTCAGACTTTTCCCCCTTCACGGTTACATCCAAAAGGCCTTTGGCACGCGACGCTGCGAGAGGGATGTCTCACCTCGAATGAAACGGAGGTTGGAAAAAAGGGGCCGCGACCGGAACAACCTGCGATGCAGCGATTGGTACTTCACCTTTGAAGTGGGTGGTGGCGGCGAATGGAGCTTCGATTCATACTCCATCGTCTCTGTCGGCCATCGCATGTTCTTCGATTGAAAGAGCAGGTAGGGTCCGTGCATTCTGCTAGAAGCCTCGGCCGTCTTAGGGTTGCGCAGCCACTCAGCTCACTCAACCAGGAATGCTCGGGCGGTACCTGCGATGCGGATCCAATGCAAGCCCGGTCGAAGTTGCCCCACGTCGAGGGGCCTGGACCCCATGGGGACAGTGCCGCTCATGACGCATTGGCCAGAGGCATTGAACACGGCGTAATCCTCGTCCGCATGGAAGCCACCCCAGTCAATCACCAAGGCATCCGTGGTGGGGTTGGGCCACACACGCCAAGTCGACAACGAAGGTTCTTCCGCGCCAGCTGTTCCGCATGAGATGCGTCCTTCCATGTTGAAGGCCTTGAGGCGATCCCAAATCACCTCATGGCTGACGATGTCCATGTTCCCGAAGCTCCCAGGCCAGTCGTGGTCCCCGCCGACAACCTTGTAGTGGGCCAATTCGCGGCAACCCGCGTCGTCCGTCCACTCGTACAATTCCACCGTCGACCCATCGGCGGGGTTCGTGTCATCCAAGGCCGTCACCTGCGCGGTCGCTTGCAGTCCGTTTAAGTCGATCCACAAGTCGTTGCCTGCGTCGCTGCTGTGGTAGTACAAGGTGCCCGCATACGTGATGCCGTCGTAGCTGGAACTGAAGTCGTTGGTTCCCAGGATGGTCACGATGGGGGTGGGGTGGTTGACGTCGCAGTTCGCGTACGATTCGGCGTACATGGTGCGCGCCACAGCCCCGACGCCCGTCACCTTGTCGTTCAACCGGCAGGCGAGGTCGTACACGAATCCCCCGCCGTTGGAGTACCCCATGGCATAGATTCGAGAGGGGTCGACGTTGTGCAGGAGTTGCATCGCATCGATCAAGTTGGAGACAAAATCGATGTCGCTGTGGGGGTTGGGTTCGGTGAAGGGGAGTTCACCACTGGTGACCACCTGCCAGTTGGTCGACCCTCCATCGTTTGGGTCGGGCAACGCTTGGGGGTAGACCAAGACGAAGCGGTCTTCGTCGGCCTTGTCTCGCAAATCGCCCGTGTAGAGTTGGCCTTCGGCGGTCCCAGAACCGCCATGAAAGCACATCATCAACGGCAGCTGTTCCGCGACATCGAAGCCTTCGGGGAGGTATTGCAAGTAGGTTCGACTTTGGCCATTCACCTCCAGGACTTCGGTGGTGAGCTGGGCGATCAACATTGACGGGAACATGGCGGCCAAGCAAAAGACCATTGCTTGGCGTGCAGGACGAAGAGAGGCGTGCATGGTGGCAAGATAGTCGAACGACGACGGTAGGTTGTACCTTCCACACGATGAAGGCGATGCATCGGTGTTTGGTATTGGTGGGGCTTCTGGCTTTTGGGATCACGGGTGCGGCCTTCGTCCGCAGCAACGTGGAAGCGGCCACGGGTTGCTTTGGTTTGACGCGAACGGGGTCGCAATTGGTCTTTCCCTGAAGGGGGGATGTGTCCCACGCCTTGGTAATTTCACGCCGTGCATTCGACCCAACGTTCTTTCCTCGTCCTTGCCACGTGTTTCCTGCAAGCGGCGCTCAGCGCCCAAGAGGTCAAGGTTACCCGAGACCTGGGCACGTGGTGGTCGGCAAGCGTTGAAACGTCGCTCGCCCCCCGTTGGAAATTCCAGGCAGAACATCAGTTGCGCACCTACGGCAACGCGCTCGAGTTGGACGATGCGATTGTCGATGCGGGGGTGAAGCACAAGGTCTCCAAGCAAGTGAGGTTGTCCGGCGCCTTGCGTTTCACCCACAACGCCCGCAGACGCCTGGATTCGGAAAACAAGTACCGCTACAACGTGGACGCCCATTGGATCCAACCCGTGGGTGAACGCGTGTCGTTGCGCTACCGATTGAGGCATGAGCAGGAGTACACAAATTTGTTCGAGTTGTTGGGCCAAACCCTCGACGTCGAGTCCAAATTTCGTCACCGTGTGAAGGCCTTCTACGAGGCAGGGGAGACCCACCGGCCTTACGCGTCGGTGGAGGTGCATCGCCTGACGAAGGCGTTTCGCGCCCCGTCGTTCAGCCAGTTGCGCATGCACCTGGGCGACACGTGGAACGCCGGAAACAAGCAATGGGACGTGTCCATCGGCTACACCCGAGAACTCCGAGTGCCCCACCCGCTGAACTTCGTGTTTTTGTTCACCCGCTGCAACTTCGAGCTGTGAGGGCGTGGCTTGGGCTGGCTTGGGTGGCGCTGATGCTGCAATCTTGCTACCGGGAAGAGGTGGTCTTTGAAACGGTGCCAGACGACGGGTTTGAATTGACTCCGGTTTTGTCCATCCAGGGCAAAGCGTGTTGCTTGCACGCGGCGGACCGGAGCCTGCGCTGCCCCATGATCCTCGACGGCTTCTTGGCGGCGCGCGTCGAGCACCCCGACCATGTCGCGCTGTGGTTTGAAGGCATGCCCTTGACCGACGGCGCGGTGAACGATTTTGGGGCCGTCGAGTACCGCAAAGGCTACGAGTTGGTCGTCCAAATCGGGGACCAGCGAGACACCTTGACGCTCTCCTTCACCAACCTCCCCTTGGTGCACGTCGTCACGCCCAACCCCATTCACAACGAGCCCAAGGCGTTGGCGCGGATGCACGTCATTCATCCCGACCCGGACACCCCGACCGAGACCCATTGGGTCGGCATCGAGCATCGGGGAAGGACGTCGTTGCGTTACGACAAGAAATCCTACGGGTTGGCCTTGAAAGGGGGCCCCAACTTGGACGTGGACCGATCTGCGTCGTTGTCGGGCATGCCGCCTGCCAACAAGTGGATGCTCCATGCAGCATGGGTGGATCCCTCGAGGATGAGGAACGGGTTGTCCTTCGATTTGTGGACGGCCGTGCATGGCCAGCTGGGGATGGAAACCCAGCACGTCGAATTGTTCTTGAACCAGGCACGTCAGGGGCTGCATGAATTCAGCCACCGTTTGAACGCAGAGACCATGGGCCTCGAAGGAGAGGACGCGGTGGTGTACAAGGCGTGGGCCTGGGAAGATGGGGCCACGCAGTTTGTGGCTGACCCGGATGGAGAACCCTGTTCGGAGGAATGGGAAGGATGGTACCAGGAGCACCCGGACCCCGCGGAGTCGTTGAACTGGGGGCCGTTGCAAACGCTTCGGGAATTGACCACCAGTGGCAGCGATGAGGCGTTTGTTGAGGGCATTGCCGACCTAGTGGACTTGGACAACTTGGCCGACGGCTACGTCTTGCTGAACGTGGTGATGGGCCTGGACAACGCGGGCAAGAACCTCTTTTGGGTCGAGGACGCCGCCTTGGGGGCGTTGCACATGGTGCCTTGGGACATGGATGGCACGTGGGGGCGCTGGTGGGATGGGGCGCCCATCGATGCCCAAACCGTCGTGACGAATGGCCTGTTCCGGCGCCTCATCGAGACCAACGCCGGCCAATTCCGTTCTCGTCTCCAGGATCGCTGGGACGACCTCAGGCTTGGCGCCTGCGCCACGGACTCCCTGAAAGGCATGGTGTCCCAACGCACGGCTTGGCTCCTGAAGTCGGATGTCGTTGAGCTGGAAAACCGCACCTGGGAAGCGGCCTTGGACCTCGCGGCCGAAGAGGCGTTCATCCACCAATGGCTCGATCTCAGACTTGCACGTTTGGACGAACATTTCGAGGGCCTCTGAGAGGGTCTTTGGCGGAATGCTGAGCCATCCGACAGGAATGGACGACCTTTGCGCCTCGAATCCCCCTGCTTTTGGAATCCTTTGACACCCTCGGGCTCTCTGCCCCCTTGCTGAAAGCCATCACCGAGATGGGTTTCCAGACGCCCACCGACATCCAGGCCCAGGCCATCCCACTTCTGCTTGAGGGAGGCCGCGACTTCATTGGGTTGGCCCAAACGGGGACGGGCAAGACCGCGGCGTTTGGCCTGCCTTTGCTCGACCATCTGGACGCTGAGTGGGACCATGTGCAAGCCTTGGTGCTCGCCCCCACGCGTGAGTTGGGACAACAAATTGCGGAGCAGCTGGAGAAGTTCGCCAAGCACAAGAAGGGGTTGCGCACCGTGGCGGTGTACGGCGGTGCCAACATTGCCACCCAGATTGCCCAGCTCAAAAAGCCCCGTCACGTGGTCATCGCCACGCCCGGCCGCCTCATCGATTTGGTGAAGCGCAAGGCGATCAAGCTTGACAGGATCCAGCATTTGGTCTTGGACGAGGCCGACGAGATGCTCAACATGGGCTTCAAAGACGAGCTCGACGAAATCCTTTCATTCACCCCAGAAGACAAGTGCACGTGGTTGTTTTCAGCCACCATGCCGCGCGAAATCCGTCGCATGGTCGGGCAGTACATGACGGCTCCGCTCGAGGTGAAGGTGAACCAGTCGTCGACGGTCAACCAAAACATCGAACACCAGTTCGCCCTCGTTCGCCATTCGGACAAGAGCGAGGCCATTGCGCGGTTTTTGGACCTTGATCCTGCCTTGTATGGCGTGGTGTTTTGCCGCACGCGTCGCGACACGCAGGCCTTGGCCGAAGAGTTGCTGAAGCGCGGCTACCGCGCCGACGCGTTGCACGGAGAGATGTCCCAGGCGCAACGCGACCGGGTGATGCTTCGGTTCAAGCAGAAGCACCTTCAAGTCCTCGTGGCCACCGACGTGGCGGCACGGGGGATTGACGTCGACAACCTTACACATGTATTCCACCACTCGCTTCCTGGCGAGGCAGCGTATTACACGCACCGTTCAGGCCGAACCGCGCGTGCCGGCAAGAAGGGCATTTCGTTGGTGTTGATGAGTGTCAAGGAGCGCGGCCATCTGAACCGGTTTTCGCGGACCCTTGACATCGACTTCACCCAAACCATGGTCCCCAACCCCGACGAAATCGTGAATGCGAGGATGTCCACCTGGGGCCAAGGCTTGTTGTCGCTGCCCGTGGGCAAGGGCGTTCCCGAAGACATTTGGGCGCAGATGTCCTTGCTTTTTGAGGGCCACTCGAAGGAGGATCTCTTGCGTCAAATCCTGCTTTCGGAATTGCGCAAACTCGACACAGGGGGCAAGTCAGACTTGAACCAAACCGACATGGCTGGCCGACGCCGCGACCGCGAAGATCGCGGGCGCCAAGGCGCTTGGGAAGGCCGGGCGCCTCGCTCCCACCGAGACAAGCCGTTCGCGAAGAAGCGGAAACCCAAGTCAGGTGGCAAGGCCATGCCCAAGTGGGAGGATGCCAAGCCAGGCAAGCCCATGGGCGCGGGGAATGCCAAGCGCAAAGCCAAGAAAAAGCACGCCTTCAAACCGGGTCAAGAGCCTTGGAACCAGACCAGTTTTGGCGGACCAGGATTCAGCGTCAAGAAAAGGAAGAAGCCCAAATAGCGCGAGGGTCATTTCACCCGACGAATCGTGTACTCGATGAGTTCGCGAAGGGCTTCGCGGGCCTCGTTTTCGGATTCGCCCGAGCCTCCTAGTGTGTCAAGCATGTCGAGCGCTTCGTTTTTCAATCGGTTCATTTCGTCGCGCGCCCGGTCCATGCCAGGCCCAGCGAGGATGGCATCCATGACTTCTTTCACTGCCGC
>CAZKGY010000067.1:0-7525 GCA_964552305.1 uncultured Comamonadaceae bacterium | reverse complement strand
GACGGACGACGCCGGAAACAGCAGCTCTGCCTCGCAGACAATCACGGTACAGGACACGACGGCGCCGGAGTTCACCTTCGTGCCTGAAGGCTTTGAGGTGACGTGTAGCTCTGAACTTCCTACCGAGTACGAAATGGCCACGGCGTCAGACAACTGCGGTGAAGTGACTGTGACCCTGACCTTTGAAGAGACCCCAGGGGACGTGGAAGGGGCGTACACCTTGGTGTTGACTTACACCGCCACGGACGACGCTGGCAACAGCAACACTGCCGTGGTGGAAATCGAAGTGGGAGACACCGTGCCGGACGGGGACTGCGATTGCGACGGGAACCAGCTGGATGCCATCGGCGTTTGTGGTGGAGATTGCTTGGTGGACTCTGACGGAGACGGAATTTGTGATTTGTTCGAGGTGTTTGGCTGTACAATTGAAGAGGCCTGCAACTACGACCCTGAAGCCACCCAAAACGATGGCTCTTGTGAATTCCCGGAAACGGGTTACGACTGCGACGGCAACTGCCTGGAAGACGTGAACGACAATGGCATCTGCGACATCTTCGAAGTCCAAGGTTGTACTGATCCAACCAACCCCGGCTACAATCCCAACGCCACAGTCGACAACGGCACGTGTTTGGTGGGTGGATGTTTGGTCCCATCCGCATGCAACTACTCTCCAGAAGCGGATTACCAAATCCTCGGATTCTGTGAGTTTGACAGCTGCGCAGGTTGCACGGACGCGGAGGCCTGCAACTACGACGAAGACGCCACGCAAGACGATGGCTCGTGTGACTTCGCGGACGAGGGACTGGATTGCGAGGGCGTTTGCCTCAACGACGAAGACGGCGACGGCGTTTGCGACGAAGATGAACTCGCAGGCTGCACCGACCCAACCAACCCTGGATACAACCCCAACGCCACCGACGACGACGGCAGCTGCTTGGTGGGTGGATGTTCGTTGCCCTTTGCATGCAACTACGACCCCGCCGCGGATTACCTGCTTCTCAGCGATTGTGAATTCACGAGCTGTGCAGGTTGCACCAACGAAGACGCGTGCAACTACGATCCAAACGCGACGCTTGACAACACCTCGTGCGAGTTCCCTGAAGACGGACTCGATTGCGACGGCGTTTGTTTGAACGACGCAGACGGCGATGGCATTTGCGACGAAGACGAACTCGCGGGTTGCACCGACCCCACCAACCCCGGCTACAACCCGAATGCCACCGACGACGACGGAAGCTGTTTGACCTCAGGATGCATCATCGTGGGTGCCTGCAACTACGACGAAAACGCGGACTACCTCGACCCATCGCTGTGTGACTTCACAAGCTGCCAAGGATGCACCAACGAGGAAGCTTGCAACTACGACGAAGACGCAACCATCAGCCAGGATTCTTCTTGCGAATACCCTGCCAATGGATTCGTGGATTGCGAAGGCAACTGCCTCAACGACATGGATGAGGATGGGGTGTGCGACGAGCTGGAAATCTTCGGCTGCACGGACGAGGACGCCATCAACTTCAACCCTGTTGCCACGGAAGACAACGGCACGTGTGACTTTGCAGCCATCGGTGGATGCACGCTGCCCTTTGCCTGCAACTTCAACCCTGACGCAGACTACTACATCCCCGGGACGTGCGACTTCGAGTCGTGCTTCAACCTCGCGGCCATAACCACTTGCGACGTGCCTGGTGCTTGCAACTTTGGCGAGGAAGAACCTTGTGATTTCGTCAGTTGCCTGGTGTTGGGATGCACCACTTTGGGTGCGTGCAACTACGACCCCGAAGCCACCATCAACGATGGGTCGTGTGACTACTTCACGTGCATTGGCTGCACCAACCCGAACGCCTGCGACTTCGACCCAGAAGCAATCATCCCTGGCATGTGCAACGATTACACCAGCTGCGTGGGATGCTTGGATGAGGAGGCCGACAACTACGATCCCGAGGCAACCCAGGAGGGCGAGTGCTTCTTCAATGGTTGCAACATTCCTGGCGCCTGCAATTACGACGCAGAGGCGAACAACAACGACGGCAGTTGCGACTTCTTCAGCTGCATCGGATGCATGAACGAGGAGGCATGCAACTTCGATGCCGACGCGATTTACCCAGGATCTTGCAGCTTCCCGACGCCCGGTTTGGACTGCGAAGGAAACTGCCTGGACGATGACGACGACGACGTGTGCGACTTGGAGGAAATCGAAGGCTGCACGGAAGACGATGCGTACAACTACGATCCTCAAGCAACTGAAGACGATGGTTCGTGCATCGAAGCCATCTTCGGGTGTTTGGAGTTCGGCGCATGCAACTACGACATGGGTGCCAACACCGATGACGGATCCTGCGAATACGACTCTTGCACGGGCTGCCTTTCCGCCGCGGCGTGCAACTACAATCCAGAAGCCACTTACCCAGGAGCATGTGAATTCCCAACGCCTGGCTTGGACTGCGCCGGCAACTGCCTCAACGACGAAGACGGAGATGGTGTTTGTGACGCGGACGAAGTGGAAGGATGCACCGATCCGAGCGCACCGAACTTCGACGAGGATGCCACGGACAACGATGGAAGCTGCGAAGCCTACGTGCTTGGTTGCACCGACCAGGAGGCTTGCAACTACGATGGCGATGCCACAGTGGACGACGGCAGCTGCGAGTTTGAATCCTGTGCGGGCTGCTTGAGCATCACGGCTTGCAACTACGACCCCACTGCAGTCTATCCCGGTGAGTGTGAGTTTGCCGAAGAAGGCTACGACTGCGACGGCATCTGCATCAGCGATGCATGCGGTGGTTGCATGGTGGAGCAAGCATGCAACTACAACCCAGAAGCCACCTTCGACGATGGAAGCTGTGAATTCACTTCCTGCCTGGAGTTTGGCTGCACGGATGAAAACGCCTGCAACTACGACCCCGACGCCCAGTTCGAGGACGGATCGTGCGAATACCCCTCCTTCCCTTACGGATGCGACGGCGCGTGCGTGAACGACGACGATGGCGACGGCATTTGCAACGAATTTGAAGTGGAAGGCTGCACCGACCCGAACGCATGCAACTACGTGGAGGGCGCGACGGACAACGACGGCTCTTGCACCTACGACTGCACGGGCTGTACGTCTCCTGCAGCCTGCAACTACGATCCTGAAGCGACGATTGACGACGGTTCGTGCGACTTCACGTCATGCATCAACCTCGGTTGCACCGACGAAGGCGCATGCAACTACGACCCTGAGGCAGAAATCAATGACGGGTCTTGCGAATACCTCTCGTGCGCTGGCTGCACGGATTCTGAGGCCTGCAACTACGACGACGAAGCCACCATTGACAACGGCGCATGCGAATTCCCAGACGAGGGACTCGATTGCGAAGGCAACTGCTTGAACGACGCCGACGGTGACGGCGTATGCGACGAGTTCGAATTGGATGGATGCACGTCCAATTGCGCGTGCAACTACGACGAGGATGCGACCGATGACGATGGATCTTGTGTCTTTGAAGGATGCGACGGCTGCATCTACGAGACGGCCGTGAACTTCGACGCCAACGCAGTCTTTGACGACGGGTCGTGCATTTTCCAAGGATGCATGGACGACGAGTTCTCCAACTACAACCCCGTCGCCAACTTCGAAGGCGAAGACGATTGCACCAACGAGCCTGTGAACGCAGATTTCAACTTCGATGGAGAAGTTCAACTTGCGGACCTTCTGGCCTTCCTGCTCGCGTACAACACCCAAGGTCCCGATTGGGGCATGCAACCCTGGATTGCCGAGGCGTGCAACGTGACGCCATTCTCGGAAGCCGAGCTGTTGGCCACGCTCGCCTTCTGCGAGGGTGAAACGTGTTGTGGCAACGAAGGTTGCAGCTACCCGAGCGCTTTGAACTACGACCCCAACGCCGACCTGGATAGCGGGTTCTGTTTGTTCCCGGGATGCACCGACCCTGAAGCCTTCACCTACGATCCTTTGGCCACCGTCGAAGACGGCACGTGCAGCTACTTGCCTTGCCCGGACTTCAACGGCGATGGCGTGGTTCAAGTCGTGGACTTGATGGACTTCCTCTTGGCGTGGGGCGTGATTTACGATTGATCACCTCCAGGGACCTTTCTGACCAAATGGGCCCCAAGCCGTGCGCTTGGGGCCTTTCTTTTTCGCGAAGGGGCAGGCCGAGCCAATGCGAACCGTTGGCGTACTTTTGCGTGCGATGGGTGCCACGGAAATCGTCTTCATTTTTGTCATCTACCTGCTTTTGTTTGGTGCAAAGGGCATCCCTTCCCTGGCCAAAACCATGGGGCAAGCCGTGCGCACCTTCCGAAACGCAACGGAAGACATTCAACGGGAAATTTTGTCCGAAGAGCCCACCAAGCGACCCGATTTGAGCAACGTCCGAGAAACGCGATCGCCCCAGGGCCAACCCATGGGCGACGGAACCATCCCTGAGGATCCAACGGAAGCGTCCACCTCAAGCAAATCCGACGCGTAACCATGGCCGCGCTTTGGTTGATCGGAGGGCTTGTTGTGCTGGTAGGCGGCGGAGAATTGCTGGTTCGTCACGCCTCGGCTTTGGCGCTCAAGGCCAACATGCCTCCTCTGGTGGTGGGACTCACTGTGGTGGCGTTGGGCACCAGTGCCCCTGAGCTGTTCGCGTCCCTTCAAGCCGCATGGTTGGGCGACGGATCCATTGCCATTGGCAACGTGCTCGGCTCCAACGTGGCGAACCTCGGTCTGGCGCTTGGCGTCACCGCCTTGGTCGCCCCCATTGCCGTCTTGTGGCAGACCTTGAAGGTTCATTGGTGGGTGATGATGGCTGCGTCGTTGGGTTTCATGTGGATGGTCCATGATTTGGTGCTGACACCCCTTGAAGGGGTTGCGCTCCTTGCCGGGGCTGCCGGTTACCTGGGAGGGCAGTTTTGGGGTGCCCGGTCGGACGATTCGCCAACCGAACTCGAAGAAGCCGGCGACGCCTCGCAACCCTACCTGAAACTGTTGGGCATGGTTGCCTTGGGCAGCGTCGGTCTCTATTTCGGGGCAGAGGCCTTTGTCCAAGGCGCCTCAGACTTGGCCATTGGCATGGGCATCAGCACGCACGCGGTGGGTGTGACAGTGGTGGCGTTTGGCACCAGCGTTCCTGAAATTGCGGCGTCACTCACCGCGGCCATCCGAGGAAACAACGATTTGAGCATTGGGAACCTCGTGGGATCCAACATCCTGAACATCCTGTTGGTTTTGGGTGCCACGGCGACTTGCGGTTCCTTGACCGTCGACCCGGTGGTGCCCGTTTGCGACGTGTGGTGGATGCTTGGCGCCGCTGCCCTGTTGGCGCCCACGGTCTTGTGGGGCAAGGGCAAGGTTGGACGCGTGGGCGGGTTGACGTACGTCGCCATCTACCTGTTGTACGTCGCCACGGTCATCGCCAATTGTTGATGGAAGCGCGTGAACTCGTTTTTGAAGAAGCCCTGCGCCCAGGCGAAGGGATGGCAAGGTGCTGGGTGCGCCGCAACCTGTTTCACGAAGAACGCCTGGAGGATTGGTGGGAATGGGTGCGCGCATGCCCTCAGGGGTGGCGTCAAAACGACATCGTCATGTTTGGCAAACGGTTCAAGGAGCCGCGGGTGACGGCGTGGTGGGGTCCTGCCTACACCTATGCAGGGATTGCATGGCCCGAGGCACCCTTGCCCGCCAAGCTTGAAACGCTCCGCCAAGCCGTCGAACAGGAGGCCGGCCATGCCTACAACGCCGTCCTCGCCAACGGCTACCGGCACGGGCAAGACTCCATGGGCTGGCACCGCGACAACGAGCCAGAAATGGACACGACGAGCATTGCCAGCGTTTCGCTGGGTGCCACGCGGACCTTCAAGGTCAGACGACGTGAGGACAAGCGGGTTTGGGACGTGGACCTGGCACACGGCGACCTGCTTGTGATGGAACGCATGCAACACGCGTTTGAGCACGCCTTGCCCAAGCGAAAAAAGGTGGAGCAACCCCGATTGAATTTCACGTTTCGGAGGTTGGTCTGAGTGCTACCTTTGGGATATGTCAGTGCACAAGGAAGCCAAACGCATCACCACGCAGGTGCTGCACGAAATGAAGCAGAGTGGCGAAAAAATCGCCATGCTGACGGCCTACGACTACACCATGGCCACCGTGGTGGATCAAGCAGGGGTGGACATCATCTTGGTCGGAGACAGCGCCTCCAACGTGATGGCCGGTCACGAGACCACGCTCCCAATCACGCTGGACCAAATGATCTACCACGCCCAGTCCGTGGTCCGTGCGGCCAAGCGCGCGCTTGTCGTGGTGGATTTGCCCTTCGGCACCTACCAGGGAAACTCCAAAGAGGCCCTCAACAGCGCCATCCGCATCATGAAGGAAAGTGGCGCCCACGCCGTCAAGCTGGAAGGGGGGCGCGAAGTGAAAGAGAGCATTGAACGCATCCTGTCTGCCGGCATCCCGGTGATGGGGCATTTGGGCCTCACGCCTCAGTCGATTTACAAGTTTGGGACCTACACCGTGCGTGCCAAGGAGGAGGAAGAAGCCCAAAGGCTGAAGGAGGACGCCCGAATGCTCAACGACATCGGCTGCTTCAGCATCGTGTTCGAAAAGATTCCGGCCAACCTCGCCGGGGAAGTGACCGCCTCGGTGGAATGCCCCACGATTGGCATCGGCGCCGGCGCGGACTGCGACGGACAGGTCCTTGTCCTCCATGATATGCTAGGCATCACCCAGGCCTTCTCCCCTCGATTCTTGCGTCGATACAGCGACATCGGCGACCAAATGCTTGGAGCCATCCAGCAATACGTACGAGACGTGCGTGCCGTCGACTTCCCGAACGAATCGGAGCAGTATTGATGGGCCACGCTTCGGAACAACCTTCCAGGAGAAACGACGGCACCCATCACCGGTTCGTCAAACAACCCAAGACACCCATCGTCCTGAGCACGAGGCACAACCTCCAGGTGCTGTACGAAGACAACCACATCGTGGCCGTCAACAAACGGAGCAGCGACGTCGTGCAGGGAAGCGGCACGGGAGAAGCGAGCCTTTGCGAGGTCGTGGCCAATTACATAGCCCACAAATACAACAAGCCTGGCAAGGCCTACATCGGAACCGTGCATCGCCTGGACCGTCCGGTCAGTGGCGTCATATTGTACGCCCGGACGAGCAAGGCCCACAAGCGCCTGAGCACCATGTTCAAGCATCGCGAGATGCAGAAAACCTACTGGGCGGTCGTGAAGCCCGCACCGCCGACGGAAACGGGGCACGTCATCAACCATTTGGTCAAGAACGAAAAGCTGAACAAAAGCTTCGCCCACGATGCCCCCCGCACCGGAAGCAAAGAATGCGAGTTGATGTACGAATTGCGAGGCAAGTCGGACCACTACGCCTTTGTGGAAGTGCATCCGAAAACCGGCAGGCACCACCAAATCCGGGCCACCATGACGCAACTCGGCTGTCCGATCAAAGGCGACGTCAAGTACGGCGCAAGACGCACCAACGACAACGCCTCCATCCACCTTCACGCCCGACGCATCGACTTCA
>CAZKGY010000066.1:0-7578 GCA_964552305.1 uncultured Comamonadaceae bacterium | reverse complement strand
TCCCCATTCGAGCGGTTCTACCTCGGCGGGGTCTTCTTGAGCGGGTTTGTCCTGGACGGGCGAGAAATCATCAACCTTCGTGGGTACGACGACTTGAGTTTGACGGCGCCGGACCGAAACACGGGCGCACCGGTCATTGCCAAATACGGCGCCGAACTGCGTTACCCATTGAGCACCAACCCCAGCGCGACCATTTACACCTTGGCCTTTTTGGAGGGCGCAAATACTTGGGACGACCCTCGTGCGTTTAATCCATTCCAAGTCCAACGCTCCGCAGGCGTCGGCCTTCGGATTTTCTTGCCCATGTTTGGCTTGTTGGGGCTCGACTACGGATGGCGCCTGGACGACGTTCCTGCGATTCCCAACATGGCCCGCGGCCAATTCCACTTCTCCATTGGCATGAACATGGGCGAGCTTTGACGAAGTTGAGCGTTTTGGCCTGAAATTTGACGAGACATCCAACCGATGACAACAAACACCTTTTCCCTCCGCAGCCTCTGGCAAATGGGTTCATTGACGCTTCTTTTGGCGGCCCTGTCCCTTCCGACCAAGGCCCAGAAATTCGCGTACATCGACTCGGAGTACGTCCTTCAGCACATGCCGGAATACGCCTCTGCGCAAACGGAGCTGAACAACTACGCCATCCAATGGCAGGCAGAAATTGAGGCCAAACTCGAAGCGGCCGACCGCTTGGAAGTGGCCTACCGCGCAGAACGGGTGTTGTTGACCCCCGAGATGCGTGTCAAACGAGAGGAAGAAATTGCCAAGAAGCGCGTGGAAGCCAAGGAGATGCAGAAGCTTCGATTTGGGGTGGAAGGCGAGTTGTTCCAGAAGCGCCAAGAGCTGATTGAGCCGGTGCAACAACAAATTTTCGAATCGCTGAAGGACATCGCCTCTGGAAGTGGCTACATGGTCATTTTCGACAAGAGCAACCAGAGCAACATGCTCTACACCAACCCCAAGTACGACATCTCCGATCGACTCATCAAGAAGTTGGGCTACGTGCCCGGTGAAACGGTGACGCCCGAGGGCGGATCGGACGACGGCAAGGGAAGCGACTCCTTGATGGACCGAGGCCGCGACGCGGTGAATGGCGCCAAGGACAACGCGCGCAGCCGCATGCCAGGCAATTCCGGCAGCCGTGGAAGCAAAGGAAGCAACACCGTGACACGCCCCAGTGGCAAGAATTGACCCCAAGAATTGATTCCCATGAAACAAACCATCCTCATCGCCCTGTTTGCCTTGTTGGGCACCGCGAACGCATTCGCCCAAAAATTTGGCCACCTCGACGCCCAATCGGTGTTGCTCGAACTTCCTGAGCGTGCCGAGGCCCAGGCCTCCATTGAATCGGCCGCTTCCGAGTACGAAGGCGAGGTTGCGCGCATGCAGCAAGAACTCGAAACGAAGTTTGCCGACTACCAGGCCAAGGCCGCGACGTGGCCCGACGCCATTCGCCAGCAAAAGGAAAAGGAATTGCAGCAGTTGGACTCGGGCTTGCAGGAGTTTGGCATGACCATCCAGAACGACCTCGCCCAAATGGAGCAGCAATTGCTTGCCCCCATGATTGAGCGCGTGCGCAAGGCAATCCAAGACGTCGGCGCCGAGCAGGGTTTCACCTACATCTTCGACACCAGCACCGGGGTGACCCTGTACAACGGGGGCGAGGACGTGACCGAATTGGTGAAGACCAAATTGGGCATGTAACCCAAACGCTCCGAGCGTTTTTGCATGCCAAGCCAGGCACCCATTGGCATCTTTGACTCAGGCATCGGAGGCCTGACGGTGGCGAAGGCCATCGTGTCTTGCATGCCCCATGAGTCCATCCATTACGTGGGTGACACGGCCCACATGCCTTACGGGGAGAAGAGCCCCGATCGCCTGAAGGAATACGCGGGCCGAATTGCCCAGCATTTGTTGTCATCCGGGTGCAAGGCTTTGGTTGTTGCGTGCAATTCGGCGTCAAGCAATGCCCTCGACGAAGTCCGTGCCCTGGCGGGCCCGGAAGTCCCGGTCATCGACGTCGTCCATCCATTGGTGGCCCACGCGGCCAACCGTCATCCTGGAGGCAGCCTTGGGCTCATCGGGACCCGTGCGACGGTGGAGAGCCGGTTGTACGACCGTCTGCTTGAAGCCCATGGTTTGAAGGTGACGTCGCTGCCTACGCCCCTTCTGGCCTCCGCCATCGAAGAGGGATTTCACAACGGCACCATTTCCAAGGCAGTGGTCGAAGCGTACTTCGCCGACGGGTGGGCCCGGGACAAAGAGGCCTTGATTTTGGCGTGCACCCACTACCCATTGGTGGGTGAGGAGATCCGTGGGCTTTTGCCGCCCAACGTGGCCATTTTGGATGCCCCATCCACCGTTGCCCGAGCATTGCAACAAGCCTTGGATGCGGCAGATTTGTTGGCCCAACCTGGTGTGGCAAAGCAGAGGTTTGAGGTGTCGGATTGGACGCAGGCATTCGCCGACGGGGCTTCACACATCATGGGACGCCCCATTGAATTGCACCAGACCTCGTTTCCTGCGATGGATTGATGCCGCGTGGTGTCAGGGGGATTCCTCAAACCACTCCGCGTAGGTCACGTAGCGCTCTGCCGTGGAAGACAGGGCCTCGCGCATGGCTGGCTTGACGGCTCCTTTGCAGGTGGCGGGAACGCCTGCCCAAAGTTCGCCTTCCCCGATTTGGGTGTGGGCCAACACCACCGAGCCTGCGGCCACCACGGCATGGGCACCCACCACGACATGGTCCATGACCACGCTTCCCATGCCTACCAGTGCACCTTCCTTGACGTGGGCGCCATGAACGATGGCGTTGTGGCCTACGCTGACGTTGTCTTCGAGGATGGTTTCGCTCTCCCCAAACGTGCCATGGATGACTGCACCGTCTTGGATGTTCACCTTGCGGCCAATGGTGATCGGCGCCACGTCCCCTCGAACGACGGCATGGAACCACGCAGTGCTTTGTGCGCCCATGGTCACCTCACCCACCACCATGGCGGTGGGTGCCAACCAGACTGTGTGGTGGACCTCAGGGGTCTTGCCAGGAAGGGAGATGAGCTGCTTCATCAGGGCAAGGTACGCCACCATCCACCCTGACTCAACCACATGACTTCGGAGGCAGAATCCACGTCGTTTGCACCGACCCTTGGAACTCCTCGCCAGATGGCGTGGGCTTCCGAGAGCTGCTTGAGGTGTTTGGCAACCCTGCGGCTCTTGGCCCATGTGCTGTTGCATGCGTGCAACTTGGATTGAGCCCCAGAACCCCAGGAAAGGTTGGGCCGTTGGGTCCGCGTGGCCCTCACCCAATCCAAGACATCTTCCCAAGGCCGTTCGCAAGGCGCGTCGTCGCCCAAGACCTCCAATTGGATCGGAAATCGGTCGAGGAGCGGTTGGGACAACTTTCTTCGATGGCTGCGAATGTCCTGTGAAGCGCAGACGCACCCACGGTCTTGCCCCATCCCGCAAGGACAGGGGTTGGTGGCCGCCACAATCCACGGGCTGGAGGACCAAGCACTGGAGCCATCGGCACGATGAAGGTGCAAGACGCCTGTTTCCATGACGTGTCGCAACGATTCCCTCGCGTTTCTCGGCCACTCGGTCAATTCGTCCAAAAACAAGAGGCCACGGTCTGCCAGGGCCCAGGCGCCCGGCACTGGGTGGCCTCGGCGGTGGGAGCCGACCAAGCCGGCCACGCCGCCGGCGGGATGGGGGGCCAAAAAAGGCACCCTTTCGTCTCCTGCGATGAGGGCATGGGCTGCCTTGGCCAAGCTTGACTTGCCCATCCCAGGAGGCCCCATCAACAGGCAAGGCAGGCGGAACGCGCATCCAATGGCCAGCCATTTTTTGGCTTCGCCCTCCCCAACGACGCCCATCCATGGAACCCTTGGGGACGGATTGGATGTTGCGGGAGGTTGAGGTGTTGGTTGTCGAAGAACCTCGCGCCCCTTTTGGATTGCTTGGGCAAGGTCGGTGCACCCCAGCACCGGCCACCCGGGGGAAGACGAAGCGAGGGGGGAGAATTCTGGCAGGAGAAGGGGCATGTCGATGGCTGCTCGAAGGCTCAAGCCGTTGTTCTGGGGCCAAGACAAAGCCCCATCGAGTCCAAGCATGCCTGTGGCGCATAGGCCTTCCAGGACGGAGGCGTCAATGCGTCGTTGAACAGCGAGCATGGCGAGGGCCAAGGGAAGGTCGAGGTGCCGAATCTGGTTGGGGTGGCAGGATTCCGAGACATGCAGGGTGATGGCTTTGCCTGGCCATTTGCAGTCCACCGAAAGCAAGGCGGAACGGATCCTCGCCTGAGCCGCCATCATCGCTTGATGGCTGACTCCTGAAACGCGAAACATGATGCCCGCTTCGGCGCGTAGTTCCAACCGCACACAGCGTGTGCCGGAGCTGGTTGGCACCAGCCCCCATGTTTTGATCACCATGAAGCCTTACGCGACCGCCGTTTCAATGGCGTCAATCCAGCTGTGAATGCACCGGATGTGGACCTCTTGGATGCGGTCGGCGTAGCCGGTCCAAGGGACGCAGACGTGCACGTCCGCCACGGATGCCAAGCGGCCTCCGCCATTGCCCGTCAACGCGATCACCTTCATGCCCAGCTCCCGTGCCGCCTCCGACGCTTGAACGACGTTCTCAGAATTGCCGCTGGTGGAGATGGCGAGCAGCGCGTCGCCAGGCTTACCGATGGCTTGGACCTGCCTGGAGAACACTTGGTCAAAGCCGTAGTCGTTCGCGATGCACGTCAGCACCGAGGGGTCCGAGAGCGCCACGGCTGCAAGGGGCTTTCTGTCTTCTCGGTACCGCCCGCTGAGCTCTTCGGCAAAGTGCATGGCGTCGCACATCGATCCTCCATTGCCGCAAGCAAGGATTTTGTGGCCACCGGCCAGGCTTTCGATGAAGGTCTGCCCTGCCTGATCCATGGCCTCCATGAATCCGTCATCCCCGAGGATCGTTTGCGCCAGTTGGGCACTTTCCTGGAAATGGTCGCGGATGGGAGTCATGGTGAAAGAGGTTGGAATCATGCCACAAACGTGGCGATGCAAGGGGCTTGGCTGATGGAGAATTTGTGTCTGCGTGCGTTGGGTTCAGCGCTTGAATTCGGCGAGCCCTTCTTCGAGGAAATCGAGGAAGAGCGACGGATCTGGATCGTACCCGGCGCTTCCACCAACGTGCTCACCGTCGTGGTCAATCATGACGTAAAAAGGCTGGGCGTTCCGGTCGAATTGCGACGCTTGGAGGTACGACCACTTGTTGCCTACGGTCCGAATTCTGAAATCCTTGCCTCCGTATTTCTCCACCCGATGCTCCTCCTCGGGCAGGGCTTTGCGGTCGTCGACGTACAAGGAAACCAGCACCACGTCTTCGGTGAGCATCTTGGCGACCTTGGGGTTGGACCAAACTTGCTCTTCCATCTTGCGGCAGTTGACGCAGGCCCATCCCGTGAAGTCAAGCAGCATGGGTTTGCCCTCCGCTCGTGCGGCGGCCAGCCCTTCGTCGTAGTCGTCAAAGCGTGCCTCGACGTGTCCAGCGTGTCCGCCTTCAGCACTGCCACCTCCACCTTGCCATTCGCTGTAGAACATGGGAGGAGGGAAGCCGCTGATCAGGTTGACAGGCGCGCCCCACATACCTGGAACGAGGTATACGGCGAACATCATGAACACCAACCCCGTGGAGAACCGGAACACACCCAAGCGTTCGACCTTGCTGTCGTGGGGAAGGGTGAACCAGCCAAACAGGTAGAAGGCGATGGCCAAGCTCACGGCCACCCAGATGGCGATGAACAACTCCCTGGGCAAGAGGCCCAGCTGGAGCACGAGGTCCGCATTGCTCAAGAACTTGAACGCAAACCCAATCTCAACCAATCCCAAAACCACCTTCACGCTGTTCAACCATCCGCCACTTTGGGGCAAACTGTTGAGCCATCCTGGGAACACGGCAAAGAGGCCAAACGGCAACGCCAACGCGATCGAAAAGCCCAGCATGACCGCCGTTGGTGCGGCGAATGAGCCCGTGGCTGCCCCTGCCAACGCGGACCCCACGAGTGGGCCGGTGCAGGAGAAAGACACGATGGCCAAGGTGGCCGCCATGAAGAAGATGCCCAAGATGCCTCCTCGGTCCGAGGCTTGGTCCGCCTTGTTCGCCCAGCTCGAGGGGAGCTGGATTTCAAAGGCTCCCAAGAAACTGAATCCGAACACCAGCAGCAACGCGAACAGGAACACGTTGAACAAGGGATCCGTGCTGATGACGTTCAACACGTCCACCCCGAAAAACGCGGTCAAGGCCAGACCGAGTCCGGTGTAGATGAAGATGATGAAAAACCCATAGAGCAAGGCGTTCTTGATGCCATCTGCCCGGTTTTTGGACTGCTTCGTGAAAAAGCTGACCGTCATGGGAATCATGGGGAAGACGCAAGGTGTGAACAGCGCCGCCAACCCCAACAAGAATCCGAGCAAAAACGTCCCCACAAGCCCTTCTTCTTCCTCCTCTTCCTGGACAACTTCTTCCCCCTCTTCGGCTTGCTCAGGGTGGCACAAATGCTGGCTCGGTGGGCACACGTCAGGCCTGCCGGTGGCCGAGACGTCGGAAATCGCCAAGGCGAATGGAATGTCTTCAGGGGGCAAGCATTGACGCTCGTCGCACACCATGAAGCTCAAGAACCCGCGAATGGAGTCGTTGGGCGATGCGCCAGACAAGTCGACCGTTTGCCACCAGTACACCTCTTCCTCAAAGTACTTGAGGTCCATCATGAAGTTGGGGTCGTATTCGACGATGGGCTCGCATTCCTGCACGTCGCCTTGGCCCACTGCGCCCTGCGGCAATTCCACGCTGAACCAGGTGGGCAATGGCCCGTTGGGGTCGTCCAAATGCTGGCTGTAAATGTGCCAGCACGTGTCGACACTTGCGTGAAACACGACGTCGTGCATGCCAGCCGTTTCGCTCGGGTGCAAGCTGAACTCCCACGTCACGGGGTCTTCGATTTGGCCCCAAGCAGGAACCAAGGCAGTCACCAGAAACGCCAAGGCAGCCAAGGCCAAGCGATTCATGGGTGTCAAAAGGCGTTGTTCAATCATCGGAAATGCCGTTAGGAATCGTGTTCGGTGAGGCTCAAAGATACCGATGCCGGGGGCTTCGGCGTTTCACGGCGCCCCCAATTCGTCACAACGGCTCGTGGACGGCGGACCGTCAAAAAGCCACCTCCTGGCCTTCCTCGAGCCCCAACCGGCGACGCATCAATCCGACACCCGCGTAGACGAAGGGCGTGTCCACCAGTGCCACCAGCGATTTGAAGGCCACGCCGTTGAGGAAGAGCACGCCAAATTGCGTCCACGAAATTTCGCCCACGGCGCACAGCAAGGCCAGCACGGTCGCGGTGTCAATCACCTGAGAAGGGATGGTGCTGAGGTTGTTCCGAAGCCACAGGTGCTTGCCCTTCGTGAGCCCCTTCCAAAAGTGGAAGATTTGGACGTCGAGCGATTGGGCGAGGAGGTAGGCGGCCATGGAGGCGCCGACGGCAAGGGCGGTTTGGCCAAACACGTGGTCAAACGCCACGTTGTCCACCGGCGACCAATCCGTGGC
>CAZKGY010000065.1:0-7705 GCA_964552305.1 uncultured Comamonadaceae bacterium | reverse complement strand
CGCTCCCACATCTCCGAGAAGAAGAGGGTCATCAAGCCTTGAGGATGCCCTGCGGCAAGTTTCAATTGGGCCATGAGATCAGGTATTTTGAGGGTTTTGTTTGTTCAGGTGTGGGGCGGCTTAGAAGTTCTCCTTCACGAAGTCCATCATCATGTTGAAGAGGTGCAACCGGGTGTTGCCGCCGTAGATGCCGTGGTTGCGGTTGGGGTAGACGAAGAAGTCAAAGTCCTTGTTGGCCGCCACCAACGCGTCAATCATTTCCATGGAGTTTTGGTGGTGCACGTTGTCGTCGCCGGATCCGTGCACGAGCAACAAGGGACCTTGCAGTTTCTCTGCGTGGTTCACAGGGCTGTTTTCGTCGTAGCCACGCTCGTTCTCCTGCGGCGTCTGCATGAAGCGCTCGGTGTAGATGGTGTCGTAGAAACGCCAGTTGGTCACGGGAGCCACGCTGATGCCGGCATGGTAAACGTCTGCACCTTTCGTCATGCACAGCAGCGTCTCAAATCCGCCGTAGCTCCAACCTTGGATGCCAATTCGATCCGCGTCGACGTGGTCCATGGCACCGAGGTGCTGGGCGAAATCGATGAAGTCCTCTGTTTCCAGCTTGCCCAGCTCCTTGTACGTGCTGTGTTCAAACTTCCGGCCGCGGAATTGGGTGCCTCGTGGATCGCAAGAAGCGACGATGTATCCTTCTTGGGCGAGGAATTGGTGCCACAAATAGGTGGATCCGCCCCACGCGTCGGTCACAGTGTTGGCGCCAGGTCCGCCGTAGATGTAGACGTACACCGGGTATTCCTTGGCAGGGTCAAACCCCTGGGGAAGCATTTGCCAACAATTCAGCTCCACGCCTGCGTCGTTGGTGAAGGTGAAGAATTCCTTCGACACGGCGTCGTACTTCTCCATCATGGCACGGAGATCGGCGTTGTCCTTCAAGGTTCGGATGGTCCTTCCTTTCCGGTCGCGCAAGGTGTACACAGGCGGCGTGTTGGCTGTGCTGTGGCTGTGGATGCTGTAGTCAAAGCTGCTCGAAAAGTCCGCGCCGTGGCTTCCGGGTGTTTGGTCCAACGTGGTCATGACGCCACTCAGGTCCACGCTGCTGACGTGGGTCTGGGTGGCCCCTTGAATGGAAGAGGTGAAGTGAATTCGCTGGCGCTTGGCGTCGAATCCAAGGACATCCACCACGTCCCATTCTCCTTGGGTCAATTGCGTGGCATTGCCTTCAAAGTCGAAGAGGTACAAGTGGTTGAATTCGTCCCGCTCGGAGGTCATGACAAAGCGCGTGCCGTCGTCCAAGAACGTCAAGTTGTCGTTGATGTCGATGTAGGTGTTGCACGTCTCCTTGAACACCTCCTTCGTGCCGAGCCTGTCGTTGGGGAATTCCCCTTCTGTCAGGAGGAACCGCAAGTCGTTTTGGTGCCGGTTCATCGTGAAGATGCACAACACGCTAGGGTCGTTGGTCCACTTGATGCGCGGGATGTAATGCGCCGATTTGGGCACCGCCACCGCGCGGCTCTTGCCATCTTCCATGGCGTAGATGTGCACCGACACCTCGCTGTTTGTTTCCCCGGCCTTGGGGTACTTGAAGGTGTAGGGGTCAGGGTAGAGCGACCCGTACATGGGCATGTGGAATTCGCGCACGTCTCGTTCGTTGAACTTGAGGTAGGCCAAACGCGAACCATCGCCGTTCCAAAACAAGGCCTGGTCGTCCCCAAATTCTTCCTCGTACACCCAGTCGGTGGCGCCGTTGATGATCGCATTTGTTTCACCGTCCTCGGTGACGCGCGTTTCGTCGCCGGTGGCCAAGTCAGAAATGAAAATGTCGTTGTTGCGGACGAAGGCGACCTTGTCTCCGGCTGGCGACAGTTGCGCAAGACGCTGCTTGCCTTGGTTGAAGTCCGTCACAGGCCGGGCGTCGTCGTCCGACTTGAAGTCGTACACGTAAAAGTTGGCGTAGAACGAATGACGGTACAACGACTCGGTCGAGGTGGTCAGCACCACAAACCGTTCGTCGCTGCTGAATTCGTAGCCATCAAAGGTCTCTCGAGGGTCCCCGAAGGCCATCTCTGAGGTGAGCAGGGTGTCGACGACACGTCCGGACTTGTAGGACCACTTCACGATGCATGAGCCTCGTTTGGGGCTGTATTCCTGGGTGGTGTAGTGCCGGCCGTCCGCCATGGAGCGAATGCCCCACACGTATTCGGTTCGGAAGGCACCGCTGGCCCAAATGAGTTCGTTGCTGAAGTCGGCTCCTTCGGTTTGTCCGACAGACGGGTGGGCCATCAGGACGGCGCCCAACACCGCCAGTGCGCCTCGTTTGATAAGTTCCATTCTCGGGAGAAAAAGGGTGTTCGTTTGTCAGGTTACTTTTGACAAGCGCCCAAGATAACGCATCGTGCATGGAACATGTCTCCGCCACAGCCTCAACGCTCAGTCCCAACGTCCGAGACGCCGCCCGTGAGGCGCTGCCCACCATGGTGGGGGCGGGAAGGATCCATTGGCACGACGAAGCCCTGAGGGCCCATGCCTCTGACGAGACGGAAGATTTGGCCTTCATGCCTGACGTGGTGATGGAGCCGGAGAGCACCGCGGAGGTGTCGTCGATTTTGGCATGGGCGAACACCCATGGCGTTCCTGTGACGGCCGCGGGCGCACGCACGGGGTTGAGCGGGGGCGCGCTGCCCGTCCACGGCGGCATCGCGTTGTCGATGCGCCGCATGAACCGCATTTGGTCCATCGATGTCCTCAACCATCAAGCCGTGGTCGAGCCAGGCGTCATCACTGAGGAGTTGTCCAACGCCGCGGCCGAACACGGGTTGATGTACGCGGTGGATCCGGCTTCCCGAGGCACCTGCACGATTGGGGGCAACCTCGCCGAGAACAGTGGTGGGCCACGCGCCGTGAAGTATGGCGTCACGAAGGATTGGGTGTTGAACCTCGAGGTCGTGCTGGCCGACGGCTCCGTCGTGGAAACGGGGGCAGACACCCTCAAGAATTCCACGGGCTACAACTTGACCCAGCTCATGGTGGGCAGCGAAGGCACCCTCGGAATCATCACCCGCGCAACGCTGAAGTTGTTGCCCCTTCCGAGGCACCAGGCGCTCATGCTCGTGCCGTTCAAGTCGGCGAAGTCGGCCTGCGCGGCGGTGGCCGCCATTTTCCAAGAAGGGGCCATGCCGAGTGCCTTGGAGTTCATGGAGCGAGATGCGGTGATGTTGGCCCAAGCGTTCACCGACACGCACGAACCAGCGCTGGCGCCGGATGACGAGGCGCATTTGCTGATTGAGGTGGATGGCTTCGCGGCGGAGGACTTGATGCCTCAATGCGAACGAATCCTGCCGGCATTGGAAGCCCACGATGCAGGAGAGGTGCTGTTTGCACAGACGGCCGCTGAGAAGGAAGCGTTGTGGTTCTTGAGAAGGCGTGTGGGCGAGGCAGTCAAAGCCGCAAGCACCTACAAGGAAGAAGACACCGTGGTGCCACGAGGCAAGTTGCCGGAATTGCTGGCCAAGGTGAAGGCCTTGGGCGCCGAGCATGGCTTCAGGTCCATCTGCTACGGGCATGCCGGCGACGGGAACCTCCACATCAACATCTTGCGCGACGGGTTGGACGACGATGCATGGAACAACACCCTCACGGCAGCGATTCGCGCGTTGTTCGAGGAAGTCGTGAGGTTGGGCGGCACGCTGAGTGGCGAGCACGGAATTGGCTGGGTCCAAAAGGATTTCATGGACATTGCCTGTTCGCCCCAACAACTCGCCTTGATGCGGGGCGTGAAAGAGGTGTTTGATCCCAAAGGCATCTTGAATCCGGGCAAGGTTTTTCCGAGCGAAACTTTGTGACGGCCCCCAGGCGGATTTTGACGCAGGTCAAATCCCGAGTGCGGGCGATGTCGTATCTTGGAAGGGCAGAAAAGGCTGCGCAGTCCACACACCTCGTATTCATGAAGCATCTTTCCTTTTTCCTTGCCATGTCTTTGGCTTTTGGGGCCTCAGCCCAAACCGATTGTGGCTATCAGCCGGACATCGACCCCGATTTCGCCATCGGCGTGTCGGACGTCCTTGGCATCCTGGGGCTTTTCGGGGAGGTGGATACGGACCAGGACTACCTCTGGGACAGCGAGGATTTGTGCACCGATTTGGAGGCGTGCAACTACAACGCCAACCCCACGGAGGAATGCTTGTACCTCGACGCGTTTGGGGTCTGCGGTGGCGACGGGATTTTGCCGGAGTTGCTCTTGGGGTCATGGCGATTGAGCACGGCGGCGGGCGCCGTCAGCGTGGGCCCCAATCCCTACAGCTCTGAGTGGTTTTCGAGCCCTCTCAACGGGTTGCAAGCGCCTCAATACGACGACGTGTATACGTTCAATGCCGACGGCACGCTGACCACGAACTACAACGGCAGCATCATTGATGCATTCTTGGATTACAGCGAACAAGGCTACGGTTGCACCACTGCGACACTCGACTTCACGCCGGGCGCAGGAACTTCAGGAGAAGACTCGTTCACGCTTAGTGGGACAGGTGGTGCATGTGGTTGCCCATTCATTGGCACCAACGATGGAGGCCTCGTGTTTGACATCGTGGAATTGACGGCGACCACCCTTCGCCTGCACACCTATTCGGACAACGCGTCTTGCCAGCAGACGGGAGGGTATTTCTCGTACATCTTGACCCGCATCAACGACGACACGGGCGGCACGGACGGCGATGGCTACCAAGGGGCGGATGGCTACCCTGGCATGAACCTGGTTTGGTCGGACGAGTTCGATGGCACCACCATCAACAGCGCCAACTGGACGTACGACCTAGGCAACAACGGCTGGGGCAACAACGAGTGGCAGAACTACACGAGCTCGCCCAACAACAGCTCCGTGGCGGACGGCTTCTTGACGATCACCGCCCGCCAAGAAGGTGGCGGGTACACGTCGGCGCGCATGAAGTCTGTGGACCTGCAGGAATTCCAGTTTGGCCGCATTGACATCCGGGCCAAAATGCCGGAGGGACAAGGCATCTGGCCTGCGTTGTGGATGCTTGGCGCCAACTTCCCTGAAGGAGGGTGGCCCCAGTGCGGCGAGATCGACATCATGGAATTGGTCGGACACCAACCGAGCACCGTGCACGGCACGGCCCACTGGGGAGCGAATTTTGGGGTGCACCAGTACCAGGGCAACGCGATTTCGCTTCCGGGTGGAGAGAAGTTCAGCGACGCGTTCCATTTGTTCTCCGTGGTGTGGGAGCAGAACAACATCACCTGGTACATGGACGATCAGCCTTACTTCTCGTTGAACAACACCCAAATGAATGGGCAGCCGTACCCCTTCAACGCGCCGTTCTTCTTCATCATGAACATCGCAGTGGGTGGCAACTGGCCAGGGTATCCTGACGCATCCACGCAGTTCCCACAAACAATGATGGTGGACTACGTGCGGGTCTTTCAGTAAGGGGCGTCGCCCACGGGCGGTTGTGAGTAACTGACGAATCCAAGAGGTGTGGATGTCGAAGGGGGGTGGTAGTTTGGCCGCTCAAACCAAAACGACATTCGAGCCATGGCGCACGATCTTCTCAAAGGAAAAAAGGGCATTGTCTTCGGTGCCTTGAACGACATGTCTATTGCGTGGAAAGTGGCTTTGGAAGCCCACGCGCAGGGAGCGGACATCGTGTTGACCAACGCGCCTGTGGCGATGCGCATGGGTGAAATCCACAACCTTGCAAAGTTGTGTGGCGATGCGCCGGTGATTCCAGCGGACGCAACGAGCGAAGAGGACTTGAAGGCGCTTTTCGAAGGTGCGATGGAGCACTTCGGTGGCAAGGTGGACTTCGTGTTGCACAGCATCGGCATGAGCCCCAACGTGAGAAAGGGACGCCACTACACGGACATCGACTACAAGTACTTGGAAAAGACCTTGGACGTCAGCGCCATTTCCTTGCACAAAACCTTGGCAACCGCCAAGAAGCTCGACGCCCTCAACGAATGGGGCAGCGTGGTGGCACTCTCGTACATCGCGGCGCAGCGCATCTTCCCCGATTACGGCGACATGGCCGACGCCAAGTCGCTTCTGGAAAGCATCACGCGCAGCTTCGGCTACCACTATGGCGTGGCCAAGAAGATTCGCGTGAACACCGTGAGCCAATCGCCCACCATCACCACGGCGGGCAGCGGCGTCAAAGGGTTCGACGAGTTCATCAGCTACAGCGAGGCGATGTCTCCCCTTGGGAACGCCGACGCCCAATCGTGCGCGGAGTACTGCATCACGTTGTTCAGCGACCTGACGCGTTACGTGACCATGCAGAACTTGTTCCACGACGGGGGCTTCTCCAACACCGGGGTCTCGATGGAGGTCATCTCCAAGTTCGGGCCGGAAGGGGAGTAACGTTTGGTCAAGCCTCGCCAGGCAATGTTCCATGGCGTGTGGCACGGCCATGTCGGGTTTGTTCCTTAACTTCTAGGAAGGCTCGAACTGCACCACACTGACACACCATGGAAGTCATCAAATTTGGAGGAAGTTCGTTGGTTGATGCATCTGCCATGGTGCAGGTGGCCGACGTGTTGGAGGCGCGCAAGGACGTGGCCAAATTTGTGGTGCTTTCCGCCATGGGCGGAGCCACGGACGAATTGCTGCGTGCAGGAAGGTTGGCGAAGCAGGGCGACCCTGCTTGGCACACCTTGGTGGCCGACCTCAGGACCCGACACCTCGACGCGTGCGTCGGCTTGATTCAAGGCGACGGCCAGCAGGCCGTGCGCGACGAAATCGAGCATGGATTCGGCCACATTCGGTCCATTTGTGAGGGGCTGCAGCTGCTTCATGAGTTCAGCGCGCACACCCGCGACGCGCTGGTAAGCATGGGGGAGCGATTGAGCATGCCGCTGATGCATGCGCTTCTGCGGCAGCGGGGATTGGACGTGGCGCGGTTGTCGGCGTTGGACATTGTGACGACGGACAGCAACTACGGCGCCGCGGTGGTGGACCGTGGGGCGATGTCGATCAATTTGTCTCGTGCGATGGAGGGTTTGGCGTCTTGCGACGTCGTGTTGATGGAAGGCTTTGTGGGACGAGACGGCGAAGGAGAGGTGACCACGTTGGGACGTGGAGGGAGTGACCTCACTGCGTCCCTTGTGTCGAACATGCTTGGCGCGTCAAGGATGGAAAAAAGCACCGACGTGCCTGGGATGCTGACCGCAGATCCGAGGGTGGTTCCGAGCGCCAAGATCATCGAGAGCATGAGCTACGAAGAGGCCATGGAGCTTTGCCACTTTGGGGCGAAAGTCATTTACCCTCCGACGTTGATTCCGTTGCGAGAAGCCGGCATTCCACTGGTCATTCGAAGCACGTTCGACACGGACTCACCAGGAACAACCATCCATGCCCACCCCGATCCAGGAACAGGGGTTCGTGGCGTGTCCTCGATTGACGGCATGGCCCTCATCACCCTTGTTGGGGGTGGCATGGTTGGGATTCCCGGATATTCTCGGCGGATGTTCATGGCGCTGTCGATGCGGCAGGTGAACGTGGTGCTCATCACCCAGGGATCCTCCGAACACAGCATCACGGTGGCTGTCCAAGAGGCGGAAGTCGACAAGGCCATCGAAGCGTTGTCCGAGGAGTTTGAAAGCGACGTCAAGGTGGGCAAGGTCGAGCCGTTCCGCGTGGAGCGCGGTTTGAGCATCCTTGCCTTGGTCGGAGACGCGATGCACCACCAGACAGGCT
>CAZKGY010000064.1:0-7715 GCA_964552305.1 uncultured Comamonadaceae bacterium | reverse complement strand
TTGTACCCGGAACTGGACTCGAACCAGCACGCCCGAAGGCACAGCCGCCTGAAGACTGCGCGTCTACCAATTTCGCCACCCGGGTAAGTGGGCGGCAAAGTTAGAGAAACTTGCCTCCCAGCCAAGCCGGCCGCCGCTTATTTCAACGTGCTGGGACACACGTAGTCCGTGCGTGGTGCGTTCGTCTTCGCGATGGCGTTGTAGCCCCCGAGCACGTCGATGGCGTTGTGGTACCCACGCGCCTTCAACAAGGAGTGTGCAATCAGGCTTCGGTACCCGCCTGCGCAGTGCAAGTAAAATGGCTCGTCTTGAGGGATGCGGTCCATGTGGTTCCCCAAAAACTCCAAGGAAGCATGGATGGCTCCCTCGACGTGTTCTGCCAGAAACTCGCCGTCCTTTCTGACGTCCACCACGCGCGCTTCGGGGTTGGATGCCACCACGCTTGCGAAGGCTTCGGCGTCCACGGTTTCCACGTGGTCGATGCCCTTGCCTGCATCGACCCAAGCGTCGATTCCTCCTTCCAAGTAACCGAGGACGTTGTCGAAGCCCACGCGAGACAGGCGGGTGATGGCTTCTTCGATTTGGTCGTCGTTGGCGATGAGCAGGATCGGTTGCTTGACGTCCACAATCATGGCGCCCACCCATGGAGCAAACCCGCCGGCCAGCCCAATGAAGGTGGAACGAGGGATGTGACGTTCGACGAATTCACCCGTGCTCCGAATGTCCAACATGACGGCGTCCGTCTCGTTGGCAGCAGCTTCAAATGCCTCGGGCGAAAGCGCGCGTGTGCCGCGCTGCATCACGCGGTCAATGCTGTCGTAGCCCTGCTTGTTCATGGCCACGTTCATGGGGAAATACCCAGGAGGAGGCATCAACCCGTCGGTGACTTCTGCGATGAACTCTTCTCGCGTCATGTCGGCGCGCAACGCATAATTGGTCGCCTTCTGATCCCCAAGGGTGCCAACGGTTTCCTTGCTCATGTTTTTCCCGCAGGCAGAGCCCGCGCCGTGCCCGGGGTAGACAATGGTCTCGTCGGGCAAGGTCATGATTTTGTTGCGAAGGCTGTCGAACAAATGCCCGGCAAGGTCTTCGATGGTGAGTTCGCTTTTTTGGGCCAAATCGGGACGCCCGACGTCGCCCAAGAACAACGTATCCCCCGAGAACATGGCATGCGGATTGCCTTGCTCGTCGCGGAGAAGGTAGGTCGTACTCTCCATGGTGTGCCCAGGGGTGTGCAAGACCTCAATTTCCACGTTCCCGAGCGCCAAGCGTTCGCCATCCGCTGCGGAATGCGTGTCGAATTCTGGAGACGCATTGGGTCCGAACACGATGGGTGCCCCTGTTTTTTCAGACAGCGTCACGTGGCCTGACACAAAGTCTGCGTGGAAGTGCGTTTCCAACACGTACTTGATGGTGGCCCCTCTGCTTTCCGCCAAATCCAAATAGGGTTGAACCTCGCGCAAGGGGTCGACGATGGCTGCCTCGCCATTGCTTTCGATGTAATACGCGCCTTGGGCTAGGCAACCGGTGTAAATCTGTTTGACTTCCATGGGGACATTTTCAGGTTCAAAAGTAAGGCCGGGCGCGGTGCCCATGAGGGACTTGGGTCACACTGTCATGCCAAGCGCTCAACCGTGCTGTTGCGCCATGTTTTGGTGCAATTGGGACACGGTTCCCGGCGAGCGGTGCTCGGTCAACGCGTCGTCGACGGTCAACTGGAACGACACGTCCCCGCTATCCAACAACCCGTCGGCGGCGAGGGCGTCGCGCACTGGGCCAATGGCGCCGGCTAGGCACAACCGAAGCCCTTCCTCAGCCCATTCCTTGACGAGTTGATGGATGGTCGCTCGGGCAGACGCATCCAGGTAGGGCACCGTGTCGGCTTGAAGGACCACCAACCGGAGGTGGGGGCGCCTGTCGTTGACCAAGGTGGTCAAGGTGCTTCGGAAGTGCGCTTGGTTGGCGAAGTTCAGTGCGCCGTCGTATCGCACGACCAGCACATCGGGCAGCGTTTGGGCCTGGGGAAAACGGTCCACGTTGCGATGCACGCCTTCCACGACGCCGAGCACCGCCACGTGGGGGAGCATCATGCGTTGGACGGCATGCGCCAAGGCCAAAAGCACACCCACGCCTATTCCCATAGGGAGGCTCACGGTCAAGGTCACCGCCACCGTCACGGCCAAGATGATCGCCTCGAGTCGGTCCTGTTTCCAAAGCGCCAAGGGGTAGCGCAAGTCCACAAGCCCCGCGACGGCCACCATGACGATGGCGGCGAGCACGGCGTGGGGCAAATGGTGGAACAGCGGGGTGAGGGCGACCAGCGTCAATGCCACGATTGCAGCGGCCACCCAGGCTGTCATAGGGGTCTTCCCGCCCGACTGTTCGGTAACGGCTGTTCGGGAGAAACCACCCGTGGTGGGGTAGCTCTGAACCATCGATCCCAAGAGGTTCGCCAAGCCGAGCGCTCGCAGTTCTTGGTTGGCGTCCACCCGGTATCCGTGCCGTTCCTCGATGGCCTTGGCGACGCTGATGGCCTCCATGAAGGCCACGACGGCCAGGGTCAGGGCGGTGGGCAACAATTGCCGGGCATCCGCGACGTTCCAGGCGGGCAGGGAAAAGGAGGGAATTCCTTGCGGAATTGCCCCGACCACGTCGACGCCCATCGACTCGAATTCCAGGAGCCATGAACCCAGGATGCTCGTCGCCACCACCACCAGAGAGGCAGGGGCTTTGGGAAGCCAGCGCTTCATGCCGACGAGGGCAAGGATGGCGATCAGCCCCACCGCCAGGCTTGTTCCTTGGGTTTGGGGCAAGGCGTCGGCGACTCCGTAGACAAGCTTGTGCAGTTGGTTGCTTCGCTCGGTGGTGACACCGAGGAGGTGAGGCAGCTGGTTCAGGCCAATGATCAAGGCGGCTGCGCTGGTGAACCCACTGATCACAGGTCGCGACAAGAAGTTCACCAAAAAACCTAGCCGCAACACGCCCATGCTGAACTGCAAAGCCCCCATCATGAAGGCCAGAAGGAGGGCCAAGGCGATGTAGTTTTCTGTGCCCGCCACGGCAAGGCCCGTGAGGCCTGCAGCAACCAAAAGGCTGTCCATCGCGACCGGCCCCACAGCGAGGTGGCGCGAGGTGCCGAAGAAGCCGTAGACGACTTGAGGAATCAAGGCGGCGTACAACCCGTACACCACAGGAAGCCCCGCAATCATGGCGTACGCCATGCCTTGAGGAATCAGCATGACGCCCACGGTCAATCCAGCAGGCCAGTCACCACTCCAATCCGATCGTTGGTAGCGTTGGAGCCACTGGGTGGCTGGAAAAAACTCTTTGATGCGCACGCGATGCTGTCGTTTGGTGTGTCGCGAAGGTAGCTGTGCCCCAGCGGTTGCCGTGTGACGCGGGTTGCGTTGGCCTCAAAATTCCTTCATCTCCACCGCGTTGCGATGAAGCGTCAGCTTGCCTTCGTGCTCGAACCGCTTCAACAACCGGGACTCCACCACACGTGAGGTGTGGAGGTCGTTGGCGATGGTTTGGTGGGTGGTGTGCAAGGTCAAATCTCCCTGAACCTTCACCTTGTCCGTGAGGTGCCGAAACAAGCGAGTTGGCAAATCCATGAATGCCAGCGCGTCGATGGCTTCCAGCATTTCTTCCAACCGGCTTTGATAGCTCTCAAGCACAAACGACGACCAAGTGTCATACGTCTTCATCCATTCCTGCCCGATCTGAACGGGTACCATGACGAGGGAGGTGTCTCGTTCCGTCACCGCACGGATGCTGCTCTTGGCGTTGCCCATGTAGGTTCCCATCGACAACGCGCAACTGTCGCCAGATTCCAAGAAATACAAGAGGATCTCGTCACCGTTTGGGTCGAGCCTCAGGATTTTGATGGCTCCCTCAAGCAAGAGGGGGATGGCATCCATCGTTTGGCCCACATCAATGAGCATGGTTCCCTCGGGTACCAGCATGTGATGCCCCATGGACAAGATGTTCTCAAGCAACTCGGGCTCGAAGATGCCGTGGAACCGTGATTGCGCGTCTGCGTGCCAAGTGGTGGGTGAGGTCATGGTGAAAGGGGCAAGTGCATCCAAGTGGCGCGCATTTGGATCAAAACCCAAACGCGACAGGCAACTTTGGTCAAAAAAAAACGAGGCCCTTTGCAGAGACTCGTTTCGTGCCCAGGGTGGGACTCGAACCCACACGCCCTAAACGGACACATGGCCCTCAACCATGCCTGTCTACCAATTTCAGCACCTGGGCAGTGCAGGATGCCTTATTATGAAGGCTATGTGACCCGGCTGGGACTCGAACCCAGGACCCTCTCATTAAAAGTGAGATGCTCTAACCAGCTGAGCTACCAGGTCGTTCTCCTTCGTTAAGGGGGGGCAAAGATAGACAGATTTTCTGACCGACAAACTTTTGGGCAACGAATGCATCGCAATGGGCAGTTGGTCATTCTGAAGTTACCTTGCATGCGTCTCCAACGGAGGGGACCTGCAGAGATTGACGCAACGATGAAACGAAACTCAACGATTGGTTGGCGGCACGCATGGACGTGCCTGGCGGTACTGACCGCCCTCGCCATGCCAGCCCAAGGACAAGAAGCCTTGGATTTGCCGGGCATGGAGGTGGTGCTGATGCACCACGGCATGTCCATGTCCGAACTCAACGACACCTGGCAAACGCATGCCGAAGAGGCCGTGCTCGTCACGCAAGGTGCGTCGTTGGTGACGCATTTGAAGGATGGCATCGACGTGTTGACGGTGGCGCCCCTGAAGGAGGTCCAGTGGCAGCTGGAATTGTTGACTCGCCCATCCATCGTGGGTGAAGCCGTGGTGGCCATTCCCACCGACCGAGGTCGTTGGGTGGTCGTCTTGCCCCAAGCCAAAATCGACGCATGGACCGACCGTTACGTCATCAATGCCAAGGCCCTACTGAAATGAACCGATTGTTTCCCTCACTTCAAACCCTCGCCTTGGTTGCCTTGGCTTGGATGGTTGCCTTGGAAGCCGATGCCCAGTTGTTGATTTCGACCGGAGGAACGGTGACAGGTTGCGACGATGCCCTGACGGATGCGGGTGGCCCAGCAGGTCCCTACGGTGCCAACGAAGACTTCACCATCACCTTGTGTCCAGAAGCGCCTGACACCACCATCTGGTTGGAATGGACCATTTTTGACTTGGACGCCAACGCCACCATCACCATTTACGACGGCGATTCAGACGCGGCGGACGTGTTGGCCCAAGGTTCCAACAGCCAATTGGATGGGGCCATCGTGGTGGCTTCCGAAGACAATCCGACGGGATGCTTGACCATCAACTTTGTGTCTGGAGCCAACAGCGAGGGAAACTTCGTGGCTGGCATCAATTGTGGTCAGCCCTGCGCCAACCCCGTGCCAGTGGTCAACGCTGACGAATCCAACCCCTTCCAAACCTGTCCGGGCCAAGAAGTCGTGTACGACGGGACAGACTCCTACGAAACGGGCGATGCACCGATTGTGCTGTGGCAATGGGACTGGGACGGGGACGGCGTCGTGGACGAAGAAACGACGGAAGGAGAAGCCCCGCACGTCTATGACGAACCGGGCATCTACCGTTTGCAATTGCACGTGAAGGATGGAAACGATTGCGAGAGCACCGCGTTGACCAACTACATCGTGCAAGTCAGCACCGACCCTGTGTGGACGACCAACCCCTTGCAATACACGGCCTGCACCAACGCTCCGGTGGAAATCACCATGGGCATTGAAGGGGTGAATTACACGCTTGAGCCTGAGATTGATTTCGGAGGGGGTTTGTTCATTCCAGACGAACCCGGCCAATGCTTCACCAGCGAGCTGACCTTCAATTCGTTCATTCCAGGTCAAACCATCGAGGACGCCGAGGAGGCTTTGGAGAACTTCTACCTCAATTTCGAGCACAGCTACATGGGCGACCTGACGATCACGTTCATTTGTCCCAGTGGCCAAAGCGTCATGGTCCATCAGCAAGGAGGTGGAGGCACGTTTTTGGGGGTTCCTGTGGACAACGATGCAGACCCTAACACCCCTGGAGAGGGCTTTGATTACTACTGGGAGCCTGACGCCACCAACGGCACCTGGGTGGACAACCAAGGCGGGACCTTGCCCGCTGGGTCGTACGAGAGCGTCCAAACATTTTCCAACTTGGATGGCTGCCCCTTGAACGGGGTTTGGCAAATGGAAATCTGCGACTTCTTCGGTTCGGACAACGGGTTTGTGTTTGACTGGGCCATCGAATTCGCCGACACCCTGTATCCGGAAGAGCAATCGTTCACCCCGCAATTCTCGTTGGATTGCGACAGCGCGTTTTGGACGTACGACTTCGGTGCTGGTGAGGTGACCACGCCATGTCCGACGTTGCAGGTGTCCAATGAGGCGCCGGGCAATCAAACGGTCACGGCCCATGCGATCAACGATTTCGGTTGCGAGTACACGCAGGACGTCGACGTGAAATTCGTGACGTTCTCAGGAGGCATCGTGGCGTCTCCCCAGCGGTATTGTTCGGGCATTCCCGTTCAGCTACTGGCGGACGTTGATTTTTCCGATGTGGGCAACGCGGCCGGAACCACCTACAGCTGGGAGTTTCCGGACCAGGCTTTCGTTCTGTCCGCGGGACCGGATTCGGTGTCCATCCAAGTGGGTGGGTTGTCTGAGCCGGAAACGTTTGGCGTCACCATCTCCCAAGCCTTCGACTTCATCGATTTTCCTGACGTCACTTGCTCCGAAACCTTTCGTCGGGAGATTGAGACCTGCGAAATCATCATTCCCAACGTCATGACGCCATTCGGTTCGGTGGCCATCAACGACAAATTCAGGGTGGATGGCATCGATGCCTACGAAGACGTCCAGTTGCAGATCAAAAACCGTTGGGGAGCCACCGTCTTTTCCGACGACAACTTTGAAACGTCTGAGGGCTGGGACCCCGTGGCCGACGATGCTTCGCCAGGCGTGTACTACTATATTTTGACCATTCCTGTGGATGAAGGGCCATTGGTTGTGACAGACATCAATGGACAAGAGCAGGAGTACACCGGTGAGGGGCCTTTCGTCTTCCAGGGGGAGCTTCATTTGCTTCGATAAGTTTGGCGTCCAAGGCGGAGCACCCGTTGGATTTGCTTGCGTCATGGACGCAGGCGCTGTTGGCGGAACGAGAGGAACAGCGGCAACGCATGCGCGTGCTTCAAGACACGGTGCCGCTCAAGGTGAGGCGCGCCGAAGGTCTCCTGTGGTCGCCCGTGGAAGTGGAATCGTGCGCCTACGCGCGGGGCGGTGCAAGGTGGGAAATGGCATGCGGTGAAGGCGGAGGGGTTTCGGGTTGCTTTCGGAATGGCCAAGCGGTGCTGCTGTCCCCTGTGGATTCTGGAGGCGAAGAAGATGGTTTGGGCTCATGGAATGCCCGGGTGCTCAAATCCAAAGGCATGCGTCTGGACGTGCAATTGGAAGGAGATGGCCCCGAGGGCATGGCAATCCAGCACACGCGATGGGTCGTGGAAGCGCGCCCTGACGAACGCAGTTTCGAAGCCATGGCCCACGCCCTGAACCATTGGGTCAACGTGGACGACGCCGCGGAGGTCGCCCGTCGAGACGCGTTTTTGGGATTTCGGGAAGGGAGGTGCGAGGAGAAGGCATTGGGTTCATCTCCGGCAGAAGGACTCAACGACAAGCAACAGCAGGCCCAAGCCATGGTGCTTGAAGGCCA
>CAZKGY010000063.1:0-7761 GCA_964552305.1 uncultured Comamonadaceae bacterium | reverse complement strand
ACAAAACGAGCGCCGTCCTTCGGGACGTGCTTACGCCGGCCTGCCAAACAATCCACGTGAACGACCCCCGGATTGCTGATGAAGTGAAGGAATTCCTGATCGGCAGCAAATCGGGCGACGAAAGCATGGTGAAGTTGAGCCGGGCAAAAGACTTGTTCAACAGCATGTCCATTCATCGCCAGATCAAGGCGGCGTTTGGGCGGCAGGTGAACTTGCGCAGCGGGTCGTACTTGGTCATTGAGCAAACCGAAGCGATGCACGTCATCGACGTGAACAGCGGAGGACGCAAGAAAGGCGCCTCAAGCCAAGAAGAAAACGCCCTCATCACCAACCTGGATGTGGTCGAGGAAATTGCGCGCTTGCTGAGGCTTCGTGACATGGGTGGCATCATTGCCATCGACTTCATCGACATGGCCAAGCGCGAGCACAACAAGCAGTTGACGGACGCCTTGAAGGCGGCCATGAAGCGCGACAAGGCCAAGCACAACATCGCGGCCCCAAGCCGTTTTGGCGTCGTGGAATTGACGCGTCAGCGCGTGCGCGAGGTGGCCAACGTGGCGACCCAAGATGCATGCCCTGCGTGCGATGGAACGGGCAAGGTGCAGGCGAGCATTTTGATCACCGACAAGATTGAGTCGAGCCTGCAGTACCTCGCGGAGGGCGAGGGCCGCACCCGCCTGACTCTCATGGTGCACCCCATCTTGGAAGCCTACGTGACAAAAGGCTGGTGGCGGTCCATCCGCCGGAATTGGGAGAAGCAGTTTGGGATGAAGCTGGCCATCGAGTCCAACTCGTCCATGGAAATCCTTGAATTCCACGTGTACAACGCCCTCGGCGAGGAGGTGACCCTGGACTGATTACGCCAAGTCCTTGGGGTAGCACAAGAAGCTCTTCTCGACTGGCTTGGAAAGCAATTGCAGGCTCAGATGGTCGTTGGCCTCTGCGAAGTCGCGGATGGTCCCGTCTTTGTACAACACCATGATGCCCCGAGGAACGTAGGCCTTGTTGTCGATGCGCGCGTTGCTGACGAGGAATTCTGCGTCTTCTGAGGACAAACCAAAGTGCCGGGCGGATGCGTCAATCCGTTCGCGCACCTCGGCTTCCGAGAATGGCTCGGGCCGCAATTCGATGCGGAACAGACCCCGGTCGAGGAGCCGTTGGCTCAGCAACGCCAACACGCGGTCGTCGTGGTGACGCCACGCCTTCATGGCCACGAACACGTCGCTGTCGTCCAATTCACAGAACCGCTCGAGGACCATGGGGTCGGCCAGGAATTGCGCCCGGTCGAGGTCGTCGTGCAGGAACAGTGATAGGGCAGGAGAAGCGAACACCTTGTGGCCTTGCCTCACCAGATGCTTGGCGCGTCGAAGCACGAGGGTCAGCATGTGCTCGGCGCTCAACACGGTTCGGTGCAGGTAGACTTGCCAATACATCAACCGACGTGCAACGATGAATTTTTCGATGGAGTAAATGCCCTTTTCTTCGACAACGAGCTGTCCATCCACCACGTTGAGCATTTTCAAAATGCGCTCGCTTCCCACTTTGCCTTCGGTCACGCCACTGTAGAAGCTGTCGCGGGCGAGGTAATCCAGGCGGTCCATGTCCAGCTGGCTGCTGACGAGTTGGTGAAGGAATGGCTTGGGGTGGTGGTCGTTGAAAATCTGGATGGCCAGGTCCAAGGCACCGCCCATCTCTTCGTTCAACCGCCCCATGATCAAGGCGCTGATGTCTTCGTGATTGACTCCTTGAACGATGCTGTGTTCCAAGGCGTGGCTGAATGGGCCGTGCCCCACGTCGTGGAGAAGGATGGCCAAGCAGGCCGCCTCTGCCTCGGCTTCGGTGATCTCGACGCCCTTGTTTCGGAGCGACTCGATGGCTTCTTGCATCAAGTGCATGCACCCCACCGCGTGATGAAAGCGGTTGTGCACGGCGCCCGGATAGACCAAATGCGACAGCCCGAGCTGCGAGATTCGCCGGAGCCGTTGCATGAACCGATGGTCCATCAAATCCATGGCGCGCCCGTGCCTCAGCGTCACGAACCCATACACGGGGTCATTGAGAATTTTGTGTCGGTTGATTGTCGCCATGGCAATACGAAGTCCGTCGTCTCTCCGTTACTTTGTCGAACCCGGGAGGCGGTGCAAGATACGCCCCCACAAGATGACACGAAATGAGCCGACGACCACACATCCTTTGGGCTGACGACGAAATTGAACTCCTGAGACCGCACCTCATGTTCCTCGACGAAAAGGGGTACGACGTGAAGGGGGTGAACAGCGGGGTGGAGGCATTGGATGAAGTGGACATGACGCCTTACGATTTGGTGTTTTTGGACGAGAACATGCCCGGTTTGAACGGCATCGAAACGCTGCAACGCATCAAAGAACGGCACCCCGATTTGCCGGTGATCATGATCACAAAGAGCGAGGAGGAGCACATCATGGAGGAGGCCATTGGATCCAAAATCAGCGACTACCTGATCAAGCCGGTGAACCCCAACCAAATTCTGCTGGCTGTCAAGAAAATCCTCGACAACAGGCGGTTGCAGGGCGAACAGGCGCTGTCGACCTACATGCGGGAATTCCGCGAGTTGTCGATGCGCTTGGGGGGTGATTTGGACGCCGACGAGTGGATGGATGTGTACAAGCGGTTGATGCATTGGCACTTGACGCTCGGCGAGGGACAGGACCGCAGCATGTTGGAGATTCTGGAGACCCAGCACGCGGAAGCCAACCAGCAGTTCGTGCGGTTCGTGGAATCCAACTACGACGGCTGGATGACGGGGGCGGAAGAGGCCCCGATGATGTCCCATCGCCTGCTTCCCGAGTGGCTTCCGCCGGTGCTGGAGGGCACGGACGGCAGGCCGTTGTTTTTGGTGGTTATCGACAACCTCCGGTGGGACCAGTGGCGCGCCATTGCCCCCATGCTGCGTCCGCACTGGAACGTGGTGGAAGAGAAATCATACTTCAGCATGCTGCCCACCACCACGCAGTACGCCCGCAACGCCTTGTTTGCGGGCATGACGCCCGCGGAGATCGCCCGGGTGATGCCCGAGTGTTGGTTGTCCGAATCGGCAGAGGGTTCCAAGAACGCGCATGAAGCCACGCTGCAGGCGGCGTTGTTTGACCGGTTGGGCATTGAAGGCAAGCATTCTTACCACAAAATCACCAACCTGACGGCAGGCAAGCGGTTGGAAGACCACTTCCACGAGTTGAAGGGGGAGCGCATTAGCACGGTGGTGTACAACTTTGTCGACATGCTGAGCCATGCCCGTTCCGACATGGAGGTCATCAAGGAGCTCGCGGACGACGAGGCGGCGTACCGGAGTTTGACGCAGTCGTGGTTTGGCCACAGCCCGTTGAAGGGCATGATGGACGCCATGGCTGCGATGGGGGGACGCATGGTTCTCACCACCGACCACGGCACCATTCGCGTCAACGAGGCAATCGAAGTGCGAGGCGACCGAGCGACCAACAACAACCTGCGATACAAGGTGGGCAAGAACTTGGGGTACAGACAGGACGAAGTGATGGAGGTGAGGAATCCCGAGCGCGTGGGCCTTCCCAAACCCAACGTGTCGAGCTCTTACATCTTCGCGAAGCATCGGGATTTCTTGGTTTACCCGAACAACCACAGCCGCTACGTACAGACCTTCCGCGACACGTTCCAACACGGCGGACTGAGCATGGAAGAGGTCATTGTGCCATGGGTTGTGCTTGACCCGAAGTGAGGCCGGCGATGAAGGAAGTGTTTCGAAAGGAGGGGTTTTCGCTGGACGAATTGACAGGTGTGGCCTCTGCGCTGGGAAAGGCCTTGCCAAGGGCAGGGGTTGTGGCGGTGCACGGCGCGATGGGCGCGGGCAAAACGACCTTGGTTCGCGCCATCCTTCAGAGTTGGGGCGCAGGGAACGATGCGTCGAGTCCGACGTTTGGCCTGGTGCAGCACCACCATTTGACCGACGAACAGGGACCTTGGGAAGTCAGGCATTTCGACCTGTATCGGTTGGAAGATGAGGAAGAGGCGGAGCGGTCAGGCATTGCCGAAATGCTCTCGGACCCAGTCTTGTCTTTGGTGGAGTGGCCTGAACGCGTGCCTGGGTTGATGCCCACGGATGCCTGGTTGCTCGAGGTGATGGTCCACGAGGGCGAATCGAGGACGTGCATTTTGTCCCACCTTGACGAAGAATAAGGACGTCTTCTCTAATTTGCCGTCGACATGGATTCAGGACGCAAAGCAATCAAAGCATTGGCCCGAGAGGCGGCCTTGCTTCCACAGGAGGAGCTTCTGCAGGCGAAGCAGGATCAGGCGGAGTTGACCATCGGCATTCCAGCAGAGACAAGCCTTCAAGAAAAGCGCGTGGCCTTGGTCCCGGAAGCCGTGGCCTTGCTTGTGGCGCACGGGCACCAAGTGCTGGTGGAGACCCAGGCAGGCGCGGAGGCGCAGTTCTCCGACAACGACTACAGCGAGGCAGGGGCGCGAATCGTGTACGACAGAAGGCAAGTCTTCCAAGCGCACATTGTGCTGAAGGTCGAGCCGCCTTCGTTGGAAGAAGTGGCCTTGATGGGCATGAGGCAGGTTCTCATCTCTGCCCTGCAATTGAGCGTGCAAAACGAGGGCCTGTTGCAGGCACTCAGCGCCAAAAAAATCACCGCCATCGCTTGGGACTTCGTCCAGAACGAGAATGGCATTCAGCCGTTGGTTCGTGCGATGGGAGAAATCGCCGGCAACACCGCCGTACTTGTGGCGGGCGAGCTCATGGCGAGCGTCAGTGGCCAAGGAACCATGCTTGGAGGCGTGAGCGGTGTCCGTCCCAGTGAAGTGGTTATCTTGGGGGCCGGCACGGTGGGAGAATTTGCCGCCCGCTCGGCCTTGGGTTTGGGCGCGAGCGTGAAGGTGTTTGACAACAGCGTGCACCGGTTGATTCGACTGCAAAACGCCGTGGGCCAGAGGCTCTGGACGTCGACGCTTCAACCCTCGGTGTTGGAGGAGGCGTTGCGCACGGCGGACGTAGCGATTGGTGCCGTACGCGGTTCGGGTTCTCGGGCGCCGATGCTCGTGAGCGAACCCATGATTGCAGGCATGCGAGAGCATTCCATCGTGGTGGATGTCAGCATCGACCGCGGAGGGGTGTTTGAAACGTCCAGGCTTACCAGCCACGAGCGTCCGACATTCGTGGAATGCGGCGTCATTCACTACTGTGTCCCCAACATTCCTTCTCGCGTGTCTCGGACGGCGAGCAAGGCCCTGAGCAACTTGTTTGCACCCATGTTGTTGGGCATTGCCTCAGAGGGCGGCGTCATGCCGGCCATCAAGGACCGCAACCTCATCGCCACGGGGGTGTACATGTTCAATGGGACGCTGACCCACGAGGAACTTGCCGCAGACAGAAACTTGCCTTGGAAGCCGCTCGACTTGCTGACGGCCACCATGCACGGCTCAAGCCGTCCCTGAGGCCTCTTTCTTTCCTGTCAAGGAGGCCTTGATCTCGTGGAGCTTCATGAGGGCTTCGATGGGTGTCAGGCGATCGATGTCCACCTCCATGAGCTGGTCGCGGATGGCTTCGAGGGCCGGATCGTCGAGTTGGAAGAAGCTCATTTGGAATCCGGGGTCGACGTCAGGAATGCCGCGTGTGTCGACGTTGGGCTCGCTCCTGTTTGCCTCCAGCGATTGCAACACCTCTTGGGCCCGTTGAATGAGGGATTTGGGCATTCCAGCGAGCTTGGCGACGTGGATGCCAAAGCTGTGGTTGGATCCCCCCTCGGCCAGCTTTCTCAGGAAAACGATTTGGCCTTGAATTTCTTTGACGCTGACATTGACGTTGGCGATTCGAGCGAATCGAAGGCTCATGTCGTTCAGTTCGTGGTAGTGCGTCGCAAACAGTGTCAGTGGCCTGTGGGGCGTTTGTTCGTGTAGATGTTCTGCGATGGCCCATGCGATGCTGACGCCGTCGTACGTGCTTGTGCCACGTCCGATTTCATCGAGCAACACCAAAGACCGCGGCGTCAGTCCGTTGAGGATGGCCGCCGTTTCATTCATCTCCACCATGAAGGTCGACTCGCCGCTGCTGATGTTGTCGGTGGCACCCACACGGGTGAAGATGCGGTCCAACAGCCCGAGCTTGGCCTCTTTGGCTGGCACAAACGACCCGGCTTGCCCCAAGAGCGAAACAAGGGCTGTTTGTCGCAGGAGGGCGCTCTTGCCTGACATGTTGGGACCTGTGACCATCAACATTTGCCTGCTCTCCGGGTTCAGGGACACGCTGTTTGACACGTAGGCTTCTCCGGTGGGGAGCTGCTGCTCGATGACGGGGTGCCTTCCTTCCACGATGTCGATGCCTGGCGCCTCCTGCATGAGGGGTTTGCGGTAGTCCAGCGATTCGGCGATGGCGGCATGGCTGGCCATGGTGTCCAGCGCACCGATGGCGCGCGCGTTGGCGAGCAAGGACCCCAAGTCTTTCACCGTCGCCGCCACCAGCTGGGCAAAGGCAGCCGTTTCGAGGGTTTGGGCTTGCTCCCGGGCGTTGAGGATTTTCCCTTCGAGGGTTTTCAGCTCTTCGGTGATGTACCGTTCCGCCTGCGTGAGCGTTTGCTTGCGAATCCACTCCTCGGGGACCTTGTCCTTGTGCGCGTTGCGCACTTCGAGGTAGTATCCAAAGACGTTGTTGAAGGCCACCTTGAGCCCTGAAATGCCGGTGGCTTCGGCTTCCCGGTCACGGATGGCGTCGAGGGCTTCTTGGCTGTGAAAAGCCAAACTGCGAACCTCGTCGAGTTGGGCGTCCACCCCTTGGGCGATGACTTCTCCCTTCCCGATGGCCACCGCGGGCTCATCCACGAGTTCCTCGTCGAGACGTGCCAACAACGCGGTGCATGGATTCAGCGACTCCAAGAACGGCAAGAGCGCGTCCTCTCCGGCCGTGCAATCGGCGATGGCCTGGACCGCGTGCAACCCACGCCGCACTTGCCCCAATTCCCGAGGATTGATGCGTCCTGAGCTCGCCTTGGAAGCCAAACGCTCCAAGTCTCCCATCGACTTCAGGATTCCCTGCAATTCGTCGCGCAACTCGGTTTGTTCCAGCAACCGTTCGACGGCGTCATGGCGCTGTCCAATCAACGCCAAATCGGTGAGTGGCGCAATCAACGAGCGCCTCAGGAACCTGCCCCCCATGGGGGTCAGGGTGCGATCCACCACGTCGACCAGGGACGTGCCATCGGGGTGGTTCGACTGCAGGACCTCGAGGTTGCGAATCGTGAATTTGTCCAACCACATGCCTGCGTCAGGACGCAACCGGTGGATGCTTTGGACGTGCTTCAATTCACGGTGGTGCGTGTGGTCGAGGTAATGCAAAATGGCCCCCACCGCCACCACTGCCATGGGGGCGTCATCCAAACCAAATCCCTTCAGCGACGTCGTGGAAAATTGCTTGTCGATTTGTTCCATCGCGAACGATTCGGTGAATGCCCAATCGTCCAGCCTCGTCCGAGGCACGTCATCCCCAAACAACGCGCGGATGTCGCCTTCACAACCCTTTTCCACAAGCCACTCCTTGGGCTCAAAGGAGCGCAGGAGCCGGTCAATCCAAGAAGCGCTGCCTTGGGCCGCGTGGAATTCTCCGGTGCTCAAATCCAACAAGGCAAGGCCGACGCCGAGGGGCTGCCAGTGGATGCTCGCCAAGAAGTGGTTCGACTTGCTTTCCAACACGTGGTCGTGCATGACCAGTCCGGGCGTGACCAATTCCGTGACGCCGCGTTTGACCAACCCTTT
>CAZKGY010000062.1:0-7808 GCA_964552305.1 uncultured Comamonadaceae bacterium | reverse complement strand
GTCTTCTGTCACGGCAGTGGAATCGGGCTCCCCATACACGGTGCAGCTGGACGAAAACACCATGCCATGCACGTCAAATTCGGCCATGACTTGGAGCACCGCGCCCAAGCTTCCCACGTTGTTGTGGGCGTACATCGCAGGATGTTCCACGCTTTCGCCCACGGCCTTGTGTGCGGCAAAATGAATGACTCCGACAAGGGGGGTCCCACGACGTTTCATGGCGTCAAACACCCCTCTCACTGCTCGAAGGTCGCAGCAATCGACCTCGAAGAATGGCACCTCTTTCTGGCACAAAGCGCGCACCGCTTCCACGGCTTGGATGTTGGAATTGGCGAGGTTGTCCAAAAGCACTGGGTCGTAGCCTGCTTCATGCAGTGCCACGGCGGCGTGGCTGCCGATGTACCCTGCACCTCCGGTGACCAAAACTGCGCCTTTCCCTGCCAAGCTCATGGGGCGAAGGTACGCATGCCAAGTGGGGTGTAACCTTTTTCCACCTTGTGACGTATGTCCCACACATGGACCGTCACTACGACCTGACCTACCTCAATCAAGTGTTTCATGGCAACGAGGCCATGATCCATGAGATTGTTCGTCTGTTCTTGGAACAGGCGCCAAGGTTTGGCGTCGACATGTTGACTTGCGTGGATGAAGCGAGGTGGTCCGACTTGCACCCCATTGCGCATCGGATGAAATCCAGCGTGACCATGTTGGGCATGCAGTCGCTGATCCCCCTCGTGCTTGAGGTGGAACGAAAGAGCAAGTTTCAAGAACATGGAGAAGCACTGGCGGATTTGGTGCATTCCTTGAACCGCGAACTTCGGGTCGTGTGCGAGGTGCTCCAAGCCGACGCACGTGAGGCGACAACGCGTTCGTCGTCCCGGCGCTTGCGCCGTGCCTGAGGGCATCAACCCTTCGATTTGACCTTACCTTCGGCCCATGGAACGTGGCACGAAGGAATCGCTGTTTGTCCTCACTTTGGAGGAGGCCAAACGGAAGCTCCTTGAGCCTCGTGAACCGTTGAATGTCGTCGCGTCATGCACCCTGGAACAGGGCGTGGAGCGATGGACCGAGGAAGGGCTGGATGAACGTGCCCAGGCCTTTGAATCGAACGTCCCTGACGAATTGGGACTTTGGGTCCCTGCATCGGGGGCCGCCACCCGCATGTTTGCGTCCGTCCGATCGTCTGAAGCCATTGCACGTCTTTGGGAGCAGCGGAAGGAACTCGCTTTCGGTGAGTTGTGGGAGCAGGAACTCGCGGCTTGCCATGGCTCGTTGGAAGCCTCATTCTGGGCGGTTGTGAACGATGGCGAACTGCCCAAGGCCTTGGTCCCGTTTCATCGATTGGAAGACGGAAGCGAGGAACACGCGCTTGCCGCGCACCTTCGTTTCTGGTCGGAGATGTTGGGCAAGGGCCAAGAGGGACATGTGCGTTTCACCGTGCAAGAAGACCATTGCGAAGCCGTTGGGCACGAGATCCGCCGTGTCACGGAGGGGGTTTCGTTGTCTGTGACGTTGGAAACGCAGGATCCAGACACAAACACGCCCGTGCTTTTGCCCGATGGCACTTGGTTGTCCACCGACGAGGGAGACGTGTTTCAACGACCCGGAGGCCACGGAGCCTTGTTGGCCAATTTGTCGGCGTCAGACCGAGGCATGGTGGTGATTCGAAACATCGACAACGCACCTTCCCCTGCCATGACGCCTTTGCGCGTTCGCTGGACGCAAGCCATGGTGGTCGAAGCCCAACGTTGGTCAACGACAAGCCAAAGGTTGATGGACGAGCTCAATGCAGGGACGATGGGATCCGAAGGCCGCGCCTTGTCTTGGTTGAAGCAATTCATGCACCCAAGCAACTTTGACGAACCATGGAGCCGTGAAGACCTGCTGGAGCTCTTGGCCCGCCCGATGCGGTTGGTGGGTGTGGTTTCCAACAACGGGCAAAAGGGTGGAGGTCCTTTTTGGGTGATGCATGCTGACGCGTCAGGACGCCAATTGGTGACTGCCCAAATCGTGGAATCGGTGGAGTTTGACGATTCCAATCGGGCGATGCTTGAGGAGTCGACGCACTTCAATCCCGTGGACATGGTTTGTGTCCTGGGTGATTCGAGGAACTACGCCAAGTGGGTGGATGAATCGAGGCATTTGGTGAGCATGAAGGAGGTTGCAGGCCAACCCGTGAGGGTGCTCGAGCATCCCGGTCTTTGGAATGGAGCCATGGCTGGTTGGCTGACCCGTTTCGTGGAGTTGCCCTTGGATTGCTTTCAGCCTGTGAAGACGGTGAAGGATTTGGTCGGTCGGCATTGAATCGTTTCAACACAGAAGCGGCCCGGGCAAATGCCCAGGCCGCAACGGTTGTTCAATGTAGTGGAGCGGAAGTCAATCAGCGCTTCATGATGGTCATGTTCTGAACGTTGTTCCCTTGAACCACGCGGAGGGCGTAGAAACCTGGGCGATCAATGTCACGCGTGTTGAAGGTGATTTCTCCTTCGGCGTTCTTGAAGCTCGCGATGTCGGAACGGAGCACGTTGCCGGCGAAGTCCAAGAGTTGCACCACGGCCTTGCCTTCAGGGGCGTTCTCCATGCGAACCGTGATCCGGTCAGCGAATGGGTTGGGGAACGTGGTGATTTTGGTCTCGCTCAAGTCAGAACGGGCAGGGGTGTCGTCACGTTCAGCGATCGTGGCGTTGAAGGCCAAGTTCACACCGAGAACCATGCCGCTGTGGTTGCATTCGCCAACGCGTTCCTGTGAGCTGCGCTTGAAGGCGATGCGGCGTCCGTGAATCGTCTTGACGCCAAACGTGAGTTCTTCGTTCTGCGTCACGCGAATCTCGAGTGGCAGGTTCAACTGGCCATCCTTGATGTTGCGTGCCGTGATTGTTTGCTCGTAGAGCGTCTCGCCTTCTGCGTTCTTGACGAACATGCGGCCCATGAAGTCTCCGAATGAAGACTGGACGTCGACCGTGAGGAATTCCAAGATGCCAGTCGAGCAAGCAATGAATGACTGAGTCACACGGTTTCCTTCGCCGTTCAAGATGATGCGGCCGTCGGCGTTGTACACGCCCACTTTGCATTGGTCAGCGGCGGCACGGTCGTTGGGACGAGCGTCTTCGCCACGGCCTTCGTTCATGGCATCCACGGCGGGCAAAGAGCGTTCTTTGATGCCGAAGGTGGCAGCCAATTGTCCGCGCACAGGGGCGCCGTTTTCTGTCAGCGTACCGAGGGGACCTTCCAAGTAACGGAGGGCCAAAGGCTTGCCTTCAGGAGCGCTGATCATCAAGGCGTAGTCGTAGCCATTCTTGACGGGCGCATTCAAGTCGAGCTCGAGGCTCTCTTGGTTCAAAGCGTTTTTGGTGAAACGCGTGATGTCGAGGATTTCACCGTTGCTGTCCATGAGCTGGACGAGGTATGCGGTGTTTTCGGTGGCGCCCTTGACGGTCAAAGCAACGTGCTTCAACGCGCCATCAGCGCAAGCCGTGAATTGTTGGGTAACCACGCCACCCTGGAATCCGAGGGTCTTGTCGTGGTTGGTGACGCTCTTCACGCAATCGTACGCAGAAGTTGCGTCGTTCTGTGCGTTGGACAAACCGAGTTCTTCTTGGGCGAAGAGGTTTCCGGTGAAGATGGTGCCCGTGAGGGCGAGGAGGGAGAGAATGTTGTTTTTCATCACAATTGAGATGAGAGGGTTGAAGATTTTGGCCCTGTTACGCCACCGGCCCCCTCATGGTTACAATGCGATGCGAAGTTTTTTCAGATTTTCAGCAATGGCGCGCCTTTCAGGGCGTCTTTTTTTTGGTCGTTGCTCGCGACAACCACCGTGGAATGGTCCACAATCGCCGCCAATCCATGGCGATACCAGGCAATTCCCTCGGCGTCCAAGTTGGCGGTCGGCTCGTCGAGAAGCACCACCGGGACTTGGCTGCCCATGGCCAACGCCAGGCTCAAGCGTTGCCTTTGACCAGAGCTCCAATGACGGATGGGTGCGTCGTGCGCCACGTCGAGGTTGGCTTCCGCCAGCAGTGCTGTCCACGATGGCCCCTTGATTCTCGGTGTTTGAAACATTTCGTGAAACCTCATGGCTTCCTCGAGCGACAGTTGGGACGGGAGAGCACTCCACGGGGCGGCCAAGCCGACGGCTGCCATCCAATGCTCAGGAGCAACCGCCTGCTCATCCACGTCTAAGGTCAGGGTTCCTTCATAAGGCGCCCACTGGCCGGCCAGCATTTTGAGCGTGGTGCTTTTGCCCGAGCCGTTGCTTCCTCCAACAATGGTGTGGCCTTGGATGGCCCAATGGGCGTCTTCCCAAATCAATCGCCTCCCTGCCCTCAGTGAGAGCTTGTGCGCACGGAATTTGGCGAGAGGAGAGGCCATGGGATCGTCGGAATCAGAAAGGTCCGCGGATGATGCCTTTGTCCGAGCTCCGGATGAACTGCAGGACCACGTCCTTGTCTTCAGAGGTGGGCAATTCCAATTCGGCGGCCTTGATGGCTTGAGACATGTTGTTGTTCAACACGTACAGCGTTCGGTAGATGTCCTCGATGCTTTGGATCCGGTCGATGTCAAATCCTCGCCTTCGTAGCCCGATGCCATTGATGCCGATGTAACTCAACGGTTCCCGGGCGGCCTTGATGAAGGGGGGGACGTTTTTGCGCACAAGCGACCCTCCTGCGATGAATGCATGGGCACCAATCCGAACGAATTGTTGGATGCCCACCATGCCTTCAATGATGACATTCTCTTCAATGACCACGTGCCCCGCCACGTTGACGCTGTTGGCCAAAATCACGTGATTCCCAATCTGCACGTCGTGCGCCACGTGGACGTAAGCCATGATGAGGCAGTCGCTGCCCACGCGGGTGACCATTCTGTCGGTGGTCGCCCGATGGATGGTCACGCATTCACGGATGCTGGTGCGGTCGCCAATTTCCACGCGGGTGGGTTCCCCCTTGTACTTCAAGTCTTGGGAGTCTGCCCCGACCACGCATCCGGGAAAGAATTTGCACGCCTGTCCACAAGTGGTGTGGCCGAGCAGGGTGGCGTTGGGTCCCACCCATGTGTCTTTGCCCAGGGTGACATCCGGACCCACGTAGGCAAAGGCTTCCACAGTCACGCCGGGTCCTATGGTGGCAGAGGGGTGGACCTTGGCCAGCTCGTCAATGGTTGCGGTGGGATCAATCATGGCTCATTCTGCGCTTTCGGGTGCCCGGTCGCGTACCACCTGGGCAAGCATCTCAGCTTCGGAGACCAATTCGCCCCGCACGTATGCCCGGCCTTTCATGTTGACCAACCCTCGGCGGATTGGCGACATCAAGGTGAGGTGGAAAACCAGGGTGTCTCCTGGCAACACCTTCTGTTTGAACTTCACCGCGTCGATTTTCATGAAGTACGTGGAGTAGTGTTCAGGATCTTCGACAGAGGAGAGGGCAAAAATGCCACCGACCTGAGCCATGGCTTCCACCTGAAGCACACCGGGCATCACGGGGTTGTCCGGGAAGTGTCCCTGGAAGAAGGGCTCGTTCATGGTCACGTTCTTCACCCCAGTGATGCTTTGGTCATCCATGTCCAGGATGCGGTCCACCAACAAAAATGGGTAGCGGTGGGGAAGCAAGTTGGTGATGTCGTTGATGTCGAGCAACGACGGACGGTCTGTCCGGAAATCGGGCAAGTTTTCCTGCGCCGAGATTTGTTGCTGAAGCAGTTTGGCAAAGGCCACGTTGTTGGCATGCCCTGGCCGCGCGGCGAGCACATGGCCTTGGATGAATCTTCCAGTGAGTGCCAAATCCCCCACGATGTCCAACAACTTGTGTCGGGCGGGCTCGTTGGGAAACCGAAGGCTGGAAGGGTTGAGCATGCCCGGTGTTTGGGCTGGTTCGTTGAGTTCTGAGCGTCCCACCTCCTTGGCGATGGCATTGAGCTCCTCAGGGCTGTATTCACGCTCGGCAAGCACCACTGCGTTGTCGATGTCCCCGCCTTTGATGAGTCCTTGCTCTGCCAGGGTTGCGACTTCTTTCAAAAACACAAAGGTTCGGCAAGAGGCAATGCTCTCGTTGAACCCCGAGAGGCCTTCCAACCGTGCGTGCTGGGTTCCAAGGATGGGGCTGTTGTAATCCACCATGACCGTCAACTTGAGCCCGTCTTCGTCGCTGGGAACGAGCAGCATCTCGCAGCCATGTTCGTCACGGTGGGCGATGTTTCTGCGAACCTTGAAGAATTTTCGAGGGGCGTCTTGTTCCTTGGTGCCTGCCTGAACGATGGCCTCCACAAACGGCAAGGATGACCCATCAAGGATCGGCACTTCCCCTCCGTGAAGGAGCAGCCGGGCATTGTCCACGCCATTGGCGTAAAGGGCGGCAAGCACGTGCTCGGTGGTGTGAACGGTGGCGTTGTTCGCCCCCAACGTGGTGCCCCGTCGGGTCTCGGAAACGTTGCCCGCAAGCGCAGGAATCTCCGGGTTTTCATCGAGGTCGACTCGAACGAATACGTAGCCGGTGTTGGGTTCCCCCGGCTCGATGGTCAAGGTTGCATGTTCCCCGGTGTGCAGGCCAATTCCTTCGAAGGACAAAGCCGCATTCAAGGTGTGTTGACGGTCGGATCCAATCATGCCCGCAAACCTACGTCAGTCCACCGAATCGGGAGGCAAGGTTGCGGCCTTTGACACGGCTTTTCCTTGAAGGGCTTGTTCGATGGCCTCAAGTCGCTCGGTCAGTGGCATGCGCGCCAGCCTTCGCAAGGCAATGTGGAATTGCTGGAAGGCTTTCACGGGCACGGCCGGGTTCCCTTGGTAGGTGAGGCCTTCTTGGACGAGGCTAGCGCTAACGCCAGATTTGGCTGCAATGCGCGAATGGTCTGCGATTCGGAGGTGGCCTCCGATGCCGACCTGTCCGCCAATCATGCAACGCGCGCCGATGGTGGTCGAGCCAGCAATGCCTGTTTGGGCGGCGATGACGGTCGCTTCACCAATGACGACGTTGTGCGCCACTTGGATGAGGTTGTCCAGTTTGCATCCCCGCTTGAGCAAGGTGCTCCCCATGGTCGCCCGATCGATGGTGGTCAGGGCCCCCACGTCGCATCCGTCTTCGAGCACCACATTGCCGGTTTGCGGAACCTTGACGTACGAACCGTCTTCTCGCGGCGCAAAACCAAACCCATCGGAACCCACCACGGCGCCTGCTTGCAGCGTGCATTGGTTGCCCAACACGCAACGGTCCAGCACCTTGGCTCCGGCATGCAACAAGCAGTCGTTGCCGATCCGCGCTTCTTGGCCCACGTAGGCATGGGCGTGCAATTCCACGCCGCGACCAACCACGGCCCCCGCTTCTACGATGACGCCTGGCCCCACAAAGCAGCCTTCGCCGATGGAAGCAGACGCATCGATGGTGGCGCTGGGGTGTACGCCTTCGGCGCGCTTGTTGACGGCGTCGTACGCCTCCAGCAGTCGGGCAAACGCCTGATACGCATCGTCGACACGCAGGAGCGTCATGTCTTTGGGTAGTGGCTGAGCAGGTTGAAAGTCCTTGCCAACCACGACGACGCTGGCCTCGCTGCCGTACAAAAAGCGTTCGTACTCGGGGTTGGACAAAAAGGTGACCGATCCGGGGCCAGCCGATTCAATTTTGGCCAGCTTGCGAACGCGAACGTCCGGATTTCCAGAAACGTTGCCATCCAACAGGACAGCCAATTCAGAGGCAGTTTTTTCCAAAGCAGCGTAGGATTGGTGCAAAGGTCGGTGTTCCTTACATGGAACGCACAAACTTGGTCCAAGTTGCTTCGAAGGCATGCTTTTCCCAACGCGCAAGCCACAATCCTTGGCT
>CAZKGY010000061.1:0-7909 GCA_964552305.1 uncultured Comamonadaceae bacterium | reverse complement strand
GCGGCATGGCTGGCGGAAAATCCGATGCACAACCTCGTGGTTGCGGATGACCCCATGCAGATGGGCTTTCAGCCTTGTGCCGTGGTGGAGGAAAACGCATCGGTTTTTGTCATGAACGAAACCAGTTTCCTACGCGGTGGAGGCGATTTGGAAGGGTCCTTCCTGCACATTGAACACATGCCTGCCACCTTGAACAAGCGGTTCCAACTGGGTGAGGGCATGAACAACCACAACTGCAACTATGGGTTTGGGGGATGGTTTCGGTGGTCTGGTTTGCTCGCCCACGCCGAAGGACAAACCGAACTGGTTCAAGGCATGTCGGGCGACATCGTGGTCGATTTGGAGGTGGTGAGTTTTGAGGTGGATTGCGGTGAGTTCGTGGAAATTCAATTGCGGGCCATCGACGACGACTGCGCGCGCTTCGTGGAACAGACGGTGCGCATCGAACGGGAAGATTCCACGCCACCGACGTTGACGGGAGCCCCCCAAGACGTCGTGGTTGATTGCAACAACGTGCCCGTTGCTCCGTCGCTCGAATCGCTGGAAGTGGGAGACAACTGCGACGGTCCTCTTGAGGTGTCGTTCGAAGAAATCTTGTTGGACGACTCTCCCTTGGCGGCGTTTTGGCCATCCTCCTTGGTCAACACCTCGCTGGACGACTGTCCTTCGACGTACACGTTGCTGAGGAAGTGGACGGTGCGCACGGCGTGTTTTGGGGCGGTGGCGCCCGAACTCGCGCCGTTCCAGCAAACGGTTCACGAGCAGTACGTGACGGTGCTTGACGAGGAAGCCCCTTCGATTGTGACGCCGCCTGCCGACTTGGTGGTGCCGTGCGACACAGAGGGCCTGGAAGGCTTGGTCGATGCCTGGCTTGCCATTCAGGGTGGAGCCGTTGCCACGGACAATTGCGATGCGTCTTCGGACGTCGTTTGGTCCCATGGCGTCGTGTCCTTCGAGCCAGGATGTGGCAACACAGCCCAAGCAGATGTGTGGTTCTCGGCCGCGGATTGCGCGGGCAACGTGGCCATGGTTTCGGCCTCCATCCTGGTGGTGGACAACGAGCCGCCAACCCTGACTTGTGAAGACGTGTCCATCGATTGCACCATGTATTCCCCAGACGACGCATACATCGATATGCCGACGGACGCGTGTGGTGCGGTCGACTTGATTTGGAGCGATGCGCCGCTCGACGCTGGATGCGGGAGTCCATATGGATCCTACTTGCGCACCTACACCGCCACGGACGACTGTGGCTTGTCGAGCACGTGCACCCAAACGATTGTGTTGGTCAACGACGTGGCGCCAACGCTGTTGATGGGACCTTCCGACCTCGAATTGGATTGCGCCACCAACGTGCAGGATGCGCTTGACGCATGGCTTGCAGCCAATGGAGGTGCCGAAGCGGTTGACGATTGTGGCGCGGTGGTTTGGTCCAACAACATGCCCGAAGATTGGGTGGCCGAATGCGTGGATGAGGGGTTGTCCGTGGAATTTGTTGCGTCTGACGGGTGCGGAAACAGCGTGTCGGCCATGGCCACCGTGAGTGTGGTGGATGATGAGGCCCCGACCTTGACTTCCGTGGCCCAGGATTTGGTCCTCTCGTGCACGGACGACGCGGAAGCAGAGGTGGAGGCTTGGCTGGAGAATCAGGGCGGTGCACAAGCGGTGGATGCTTGCTCGGTGGTGGCATGGGACAACGACTGGATGCCAGAGGGCTTGGTCGAGTTGCCCTCCGGATGTTCCCAGGGCGAGGGCCTCGTCGTGACGTTTGAGGCCTCCGACGCCTGCGGCAACGCGGTCGAGACGACCGCGTTGATTTTCTTGGTTGACGAGGACGCGCCGACGTTTGTGACGGTGCCTGCCAACGAGACGGTGGCCTGCGACGCAGTCATTGAATTCGAGCCCGTCGTGGTGGAGGATGCCTGCGGGGAAGTCATGCTGACAGAAATGCGGGACACCATCCCTGGGGATTGCCCCCAGGCGTTCACCTTGGTGAGGACCTTCATGGCCATGGACGCTTGTGGCAACCATGCCTGGGCGCAGCAGCTGATTGAGGTCGTGGATGACATGGGCCCGGTGTTTCTTCCTTACGAGTCCACCGTGTACGTGCCTTGCGACGCCTTCAATCCCGAGGATGCCGGGCAATTCCCGTTGGAAGCGACGGATGGCTGTGGCGAAGTGACCCTCGAGGTTGAGGCGTCGTGCAATTCGGGGGGGTGTTTGTGGTCTTACTTGAGGGTTTGGACGGCCACCGACGCTTGTGGCAACCAAACTGAAGTGGAACAATACGTGGTGCTGGTGGATTCCGTGCCTCCCGTAGTGGATGCCCCTGACGACCTGGTGATTGAACTTTCAGGCGAGGATTGCTTGGACGATGTGTCGGGTCTGGACACGGGTTCGCCCACCTACTCGGACAATTGCGGGACGGTGGATTGTTGGGGTACGGAAAGCTTGACGGTCTGGTTTGAAGACGGCCCATTCACAAGCCAATGCGAAGGAGACGACGCCATGCCGGAGGGGTCCAAGACCTGGGTGCGGACTTGGTACGTCGCAGACGCCTGTGGCAACGTGGGCAGCGATGCCCAGACCCTCTCGGTCATCGATTCGACTGCGCCAATGGCGGAGGTCGAGGACGTGGAAGTGCCTTGCTCTTCGTACGATGCTGGCACTGGTTTTGGGGGAATTGTGGCTTTCGACAACTGCGACTCCAACGTCCATTTGTCCTTCACCGACGGAGAAGCAATGGGAGAGGGAGCCGAAGGATGCCAACACGTGGAGCGCAGGTGGGTGATGGTGGACGACTGTGGCAACGCAGACACGGTGTTCCAGACGCTCGTCTTGGTGGACGACGTGCCACCCATTGCGCTGGGAGACATGGAGGTGTTGGTGGATTGTGGGGAATACGGCTTGGGTCAGTCGTACGTGGAAGCCTTGGACAATTGTGCAACATCAGGGGATGTGGCGGTGGAATTCGAAGACTACCCCTTGTCCGGAGGCTGCGTGCTTCCACACGGGAGGTACATGCGGCTTTACACCTTGACCGATCCATGCGGCAACCAAGGGGAGTTCACGCAGTTCATCACCCTCCAAGATTCGACCCCGCCGTCCTTGGTGGTGCCAGAAGACGTGGTGCTCACTTGCGAGGAGGATTTGGTGTTTGGCGAGGTGTCGGCCACCGACGACTGCGGGGGTGAGGTGCTTGTCGAGGAATCGTTGGAATACGTGTTGGGCGATTGTCCTGGCAACTACATCCTGCTGAGGACCGTGACCGCCATGGACCATTGCGACAACGACACCACGTTGGTGCAAACCGTGGTCGTGGAAGACGTGGTCGGCCCTTCGTTGATGGTGCCCGAAGACCAATCGGTGGCTTGCCCCGACGACGTCGTGTGGTTGGATGCCGTGGGCGAAGATGCCTGCGGGCTTGACACGGTGTACGTCGAAGACATGATTCAGCCAGGAAGTTGCCCAGGGGATTACACCTTGGTGAGGACGTTCGTGGCGGTGGACCAATGCGGCAACGAAACCTTCGGCACCCAAACCATCGAAGTCTCGGACACGGTGCCACCCACGTTCCTGGTCGTTCCTTCCGACACGTTGTTGTCGTGCGCCGACCCCATGTTGGATGCTTTGCCCATGCCTGTGGCGGAGGACAATTGCGGGTTGGATGCCTTGACCGTGTCGTCTACCGTGGAGGACGGCGACTGCCCCAACGCCTACGTGCTGACGCGCCTGTTTGAGGCCGTGGATGCTTGCGGGAACGTCGCCCAAGCGACGCAAACGGTGGAGGTGTTCGACGACGAGGCCCCAGTGTTGGTAGGGAATGACGTGACCACCGTGGAATGCGCCGCCGAAGACGCCGACGCCTTGCTGCAGGCGTGGCTTGACGACCATGGCGGACTTTCGGTGACTGACAATTGCACGCCGGCCGATGCCGTGGTTTGGAGTTTCCCTGAGGGCATTGCATTGAGCGACTCATGCGACGCCAACGGCCAAGTGACGGTGGAGTTCGTGGCGACGGATGCCTGTGGCAATGCAGCCACCAAGGATGCGACGTTTGCCCTGATGGACAACACCCCCCCGTACTTCATTTCCACAGGAGGGTTGGTGAATCACCAGGTGCAGGAAGTGTGCTGCGAAGGGATTCATGGCGCAACGTTTGTGCCTGAGCCCGTGCTGGTGACCTGGGGAGATCACTGCGCCTCAGGGGGAGAGGCTGTTCCCGAAGAGACATGCATCGGCGAGAATTGCCCCACCGAAGACGTGCTCGGTTGGTGCGACGTGACCACGCCAGCGCCGCTTGTCGACGGCCAGACCTGCGACAACTACGACCCCCACAGCATGCGGCTGTTCAATTTTGCTGGCTCGGAATACTACACGACGCTCGAGGGTCGCGTGGCCAAACACGTGGATGGATCCATGACCTACACCATGACCGTGGTGGCGACGGACGACCCTGATGCGGGTTGGACGCTCACCAACCGCTACGCCGTCCCCATGACCTGGCAAGCGTGGGTCGATCAACCAGGGCTGCAGGGGTACAAATCCGATTGCGGATTAGGCGACCACACCGACTGGCTGTACACGACGTTGACCGAGGGCGTGGCCCTCGGGTGGGGCGCATACGAAGGCGATTCGTTGTCGTTCTTCCACCAACCGACTTCGGGCTACTTCGGCTTCCAAATCGGCGAAGGCGCCAACAACAAAAATGAGGCCTACGGCTTCAGCGGATGGGTGTATTACACCGGCACGTTTGGCGGGGTCGCTGTGAATGGGTCGGGCGACGTGTTTGGCGACTTGGACTGCTGCCTGCCGTACGACATTCAGCGCGATTACGTGGTGGAGGACTGCAGCGGAAACCAGAGTCAATTTTCCTACACCGTCCGGTTGACGGGCGGGGTGTGCGACGAGGACAACCAGGGCACGAGCATCGACCAAGATGCTGGACCGACGGTGGCCAAAGACCTCGTGACGGTGGTCAGCCTTCAGCCGAACCCGACAAACGCCGACGCCACGTTGCTCTTGGCCACAGACGAAGCATCCATTGACGTGACGGTAGAAGTGCTCGACCTGGGAGGCGCCCTGCTGGCGACGCCCTTCGCAGGTCCGGTGGTGTCAGGTTGGGACACGTCTGTTCACGTGCCTTCCTCGGGGCTGGAATCAGGGGTATACTTGATTCAGGTCCGAGCCAAGGGCTTCGTCACGACCAAGAAGCTTCTCGTCACCCACTGACCTGAAGACACACGTTCATTGTCAAGCAAAGCCACCCATCCACGGGTGGCTTTGTTGTCTCCGGTCCATGCGCTGAATTGGCCTTGGGAGTCGACGAATGGTTGATAACGCCATATAACCCAAAATAAGGTTGATAACATTTTGGACATAATGATATGTTGGTTCTTTTTTTGCGGATTGAATGAAAATTGCAACGACCTAACCAAATCTATCTGTTGCCATGAAAAAACTGTTCTCTTTGCTCGCGTTGGCTGCATTCGTGGCCACGCATGCGCTTGCCTCCAATGGCCTCCCAATTGGTGCTGATCCATGCAATGCCGTTTCCATCGCGAATGGCGAAACAAAATCAGGCTCGACCTTAGGGATGCCTGACCAAAACGTGACTGGACAGCCTCTTTGCACTTCTTTCTCCTCGAATGGAGGAAAATATTGGTTCGTTCATCAGGCGGAAATCACTGGCACGTTGACTGCAACGACATGCGGACAGGCCGACTACGATACGGCGTTGTGGGGATACGCAGCCGTCGCCGATTGTTCCGACGCCCAGGATTGCATTGCCGGGTGGGATGATTCCTGCGGGACTCGAACGACCCTTTCATTTGACGTTCAGGCAGGACAAGAATACTATGTGGTGGTAGGCGGATACTCCGACGTCGAAGGAAACTTCTCGTTGACTGTCACAGTCGAGTCTGCTGCTGACCCCTGTTCCGACGAGGATTGTCCCTTGGAGTGGAGCGAATCGTTGATGGATTCCAACGTGGAGTGCCCCAGCAACCTGCCCACGTTCTGCGACGAGTATTACGAATACGCAGGCATCGAGGGTCTTGAGGCAGTGAACAGCTGCACAGGAGACACCTACGAAGTGGCGACTTGCTTCCCTTTGGCTTCTCAAAGCTTGAACCTCCCGGTGACAACGTGCATGGCCACCACAGCCCAGCTGAACCCTGAGGGCAACCTTGGAGCAGTGGACGGAGCTGTTCGCCTTTACAACCTGTACCAAACAGGCCTTGTTGCTGGCGAGTATTTCTTGGAGGACCCCAACAACCCTCTCACCCTGCGTTATGCCCCAGACAGCAAGACTGCCCGCTTGACGGGCACGGTGTACTGTCGTGAAAACACCAACCAAATTTTCCACGTCGACGCCCGCTTTGACAACGAGCAGGTGGCGTCGGAATGGCTCGCTGAATCCCCGCAGCATTCGTTGCTTTCGGACGACGCTTGCAGCTTGGATGCAGACGCCATTTCGGTGTTCGATTTGGCCCCCATGAGCCGACTCGAAGGCGACGGTGAACTGGAAGGTACTCTGTTCATTGACCACTACCCTGCGACGTATTCCGCGCGTTTCCAATTGGGCGAAGGCGCGAACAACCACAACTGCAACTACGGCTTTGGCGGTTGGTTCCGCTGGAGCGGGACGTTGAACGGGGAGTACACCGAAGGCACGACTGGCGACATTGTGGTCGATCTTGCTTGTTCGGCCGCTGAGGAAGCGTGCAGCGAATACGCAGAATTCTTGTTTGAGGCGGTGGACGACTGTGGTCGCATTTTGAGCACCACGGTGACGGTCACCCGCGACGACACGCAAAACCCTGTGGTTGTTTCCGGTCCTCAGGACATGACGGTGGAATGCGACAACGTGCCACCCATGGCTCCGGGATCGGCTATCACGGCCACGGACAACTGCGAAGGCCCCTTGACCATCACCGACGGCCTGGAACTTCGCATCGACGGCAATTGCCCCAGCAACTACACGCTGGACCGTCGCTGGACCATCACGGATGCCTGTGGCAACTCCACGGTGCACACCCAATTGGTGACCGTGCAGGACACCACCGACCCCGTCATTGTGGCGGAGGACATGGTCGAAATTGCCTGCGAAGATTGGCCCGTGGACACGGCCATGGCCACGGCGTCTGACAACTGTGGAAACGTGGAACTCACGTTCAGCCAAATGGACGGAGACCTTGGATGCATTGAGCCTTTCACCACGTATCAGCGCACGTACTACGCCGAGGACGAGTGCGGCAACGCTGCAGTCAAGGCGCAGACCCTCGTGCTCGTTGACAACGTGGACCCTGAATTCACGTCTGTCCCTGAAAGCTACACGGCCGAATGCACCGACGAATTGGTGTTGGACATGGCCACGGCGATGGACAACTGCGGCGAGCCTGACGTCACGGTGAACACGGAAATCATTCCTGGCGAATGCGACGCGGAATACACCATGGTTCGCACGTTCACGGCGGACGACGGGTGCGGCAACGCAGTCACGGCCACCCAGACCATTGACGTGGTTGATTCAACCGCGCCGACCTTGATGACGGTTCCTTACTTCGAAGGATTCCGCGGCCAATTCGCGGCCGAAAACTGGGAGACCACCGAAGGCATTTCGGTAACAGGCAACGCCTTGACCATTGTGGGCTACGACAACGTGGCAAACCCATACGACGATGGGGTCATCCAAACGGCCATCGCGCCATGCTTGACGATGGGCGGCACCGTGAGCTTCGATTGGGACTACAGCTTGAACGACCTGTTCCCTTCGTTTGACGTGGGCTTCTACGTGAACGGAGAGCTGATGATGCAACTGAACGAAACCAACTCGTACGAGGGTTCTGGTTCGATCACGTTCGAGTGCAACGGTGGCGACATCATTGGATTTGGCGTGGACGCGACG
>CAZKGY010000060.1:0-8108 GCA_964552305.1 uncultured Comamonadaceae bacterium | reverse complement strand
GTTTTCCGTCGGATGATGTCGAAGTAGACTTCCTCGGTGATGTCCAAGCGACGGGCCTTTTCGATTTGGAGCAGCTCACCTTCGCTCATTTCGCGCACCGCGCGAGACGTGATTTTCAGCAAATCGAACGCCTCGGCATCCACCGCGGCAAGGAGCCCGCGCGAGAGCAAATAATCCCCCACGAGCACCGCGATTTTCTTCTGCCACAGGGCTTGGATGCTGAACACCCCCCGACGCAGCGGACTCTCGTCCACGACGTCGTCGTGGACCAACGTGGCCGTGTGCAAAAGCTCGATGAGGGACCCGGCGGTGTAGGCCCGATCGACCAGGGTTCCGTCGGGCTGAAGCCCTCCATGAAGCCGGGCGCTCAAAAACACGAACATGGGCCGCATCTGCTTGCCCTTGCGACGAAGCACGTACTGCATGATCGTGTCAAGCAAGGCGACGTCGGTGGACACCGTCGCACGAAACTTGGGCTTGAAGGCATGCATGTCGTTCGCCAGCAAGGCTTGCACCCTCTTGATGTCGACTTGATGCGGCGTGGCCATGACGCAAAGGTAGAGGGAGAATCCACGACTCTTGGGTCGGCAGAGCGCAAAGGGCTTGCCTTTGTTCCCAAGCGTATCTTCGTGCCATGCTACGTTCGATGACCGGCTACGGAAAGGCCGAAGGTGCGGTAGGCTCTCGCAAGTACACCGTGGAAGTTCGTTCGCTGAACGGCAAGAATTTGGACTTGTCTGTTCGGATGCCCTCGGTGCTGAAGGAAAAGGAGATGGAACTGCGGAGGGAGCTCGGCGCACGGATTGTTCGAGGCAAGAGCGACGTCTCCATCCACTTCGAGGCGGATGCTTCCGAAACGCGCCACGAGCTCAATGCCCCGGCCATCGCCCAATACATGGAGGCCCTCTCCGGCCTGGCCCAATCCCAGGGCCAACCAGCGGGCGACACCTTGGCCATGGCGCTTCGTTTGCCGGATGCGGTGCAGTCGTCCAAGGAGTCGTTCGACCACGAGGCGTGGGGCGGCATTCATGCCTTGATTCTCCAAGCCGCCGATGGCTTTGATGGCTTTCGGGACCAGGAGGGGGCAACCATGGAGGAGGATTTCAAGCGCCGTTTGGACACCATTGCATCGCTCGAAGCGGGCCTCGACCCCTTGCTCGGGGCGCGGATCAAGCGCGTGCGTGACCGCATTCGGACCAACCTTGAGGAGACCATCGACCGCACGGTCATCGACGAAGGAAGGTTCGAGCAAGAGGTGCTGTTTTACATTGAAAAGATGGACGTGAGCGAGGAGCGCACGCGATTGACAGCCCACATCGCGTACTTCCGTGAAATCATGGAGACTGGCTCCAACCAAGGCAAGAAACTCGGCTTTGTCGCCCAGGAGATGGGCCGCGAGATCAACACCTTGGGAAGCAAGGCGAACGACGCCGAGCTTCAACGCATCGTCGTCCAAATGAAGGACGAACTCGAAAAAATCAAGGAACAAGTCCTCAACGTCCTCTGACCATGCCCGCAGGAACCAAACCTCAAGGAGATGGGTTGGCCATCATCGTGTCGGCCCCTTCAGGCGCTGGCAAAACGACCTTGGTTCGCCACTTGATGTCCAGGAGAGATTTGTCTCTCGGATTCAGCGTCAGCGCGACCACGAGGGGTCCGCGGGAAGGCGAGCAAGACGGCAAGGACTACCATTTCCTCACGCCCGAAACCTTCGCCAAGAAAGTGGAGGAAGGCGCGTTCGTGGAGCATGAGGAGGTGTACGCGGGCCTTTCCTATGGAACCCTGTGCAGCGAGGTTGAGCGCCTCTGGAGAGACGGACGCACGCCGGTGTTTGACGTGGACGTCGTGGGAGGCCAAACCCTCAAGTCCGTGTTCGGGGCCAGCGCGCTCTCCATTTTTGTGATGCCGCCCTCCGCGGAAGAACTCGAGCGGCGGTTGCGTGGCCGAGGCACGGAAGACGAGCAAGCCCTGGAAAAGCGCATCGCCAAGGCCCAACAAGAACTGGAAACGGCGTCTGCCTTCGATTTGCGTTTGGTCAACGACGACTTGTCGCTCGCCAAGCAAGAGGTGGAAGACATGGTTGGAGACTTCCTTCATCGCGCTTTCTTGTGAACTCCATGAACGCCTCCAAAGCCTTGCGTGTAGGCCTGTATTTTGGGTCATTTAACCCTGTTCATCTGGGGCATTTGGTCATCGCCAACCACATGTTGAACCACGCAAGGTTGGACGAGGTTTGGCTCGTGGTGACGCCCAGCAGCCCGCACAAGCAAGGGGTGGCCATGATTCCGGAACAGCACCGACTGCAGATGGCCCATTTGGCTTTGGCGGACCACCCGCATTTGAAAGCGATTGACGTGGAGTTTCACCTGCCACGACCCAACTACACGTCAGACACCATGATTCACCTGCGGGAGTCGCATCCGGACGTCACCTTCAGCATCATCATGGGCCAGGACAACCTGACGTCGTTCCACACGTGGAAAGGCCACCAAGGTTTGGTCGATGCGCATCGGCTGCTGATTTACCCTCGCTTGACGGTTGGGTCTGAGACGGGTCCCACCGATTGGTTGGCCCACCCCCACGTGGAAATGCACGAGGCCCCCATCGTCGCCATCAGTTCCACGTACGTCAGGGATGCCATCACCTCAGGCCACGACGTCCAGTTCTTGTTGCCTGACGCCGTGGTGGCGTACATCGGCAACAACCACTTCTACGAGGAAGGAAACGCCTGACGCCTTACTGGCCGTTGTAAGCGTTCATCGCCCGGGCCAAACCTGCGGTGGTGACGTTCAACACCGCGTCTCCTGCTTGGGTCAAGCGCTCGTCCATGCGCGATTGTTCCTCATCGCTCCATTGACCCAGGACGTAATCCACCTGGTGCCCCTTGCCAAATTCGGCGCCAATGCCGAACCTCAGCCGTGGGTATCTCGTGGTTCCAAGCACGGCTTGGATGTCCTTCAACCCGTTGTGACCGCCGTCGCTGCCTTTGGCGCGCAGCCGCAGGGTGCCAAACGGCAGGTTCAAGTCGTCGGTGATGACAACCACTCGATCCAACGGGATTTTTTCCGCCTCCATCCAATACCTCACGGCCTTGCCACTGAGGTTCATGAAGGTGGAGGGTTTGAGCAACACGAGATGTCGCCCCTTGAAACGGACGGTGGACACCTCGCCCAGTCTGCCGGTTTCGAATGTTCCGGACAGACGTTGGGCGAGGGAGTCCACCACCTTGAACCCGATGTTGTGTCGGGTTTCCTCATATTCCGCCCCGGGGTTGCCAAGGCCTACCATGAGGTACTTCATGCAGCGAGGGGCTTATTCGTCGCCGCCTTCGCCGCCTTCGCCTTCGCCTTCGCCGCCTTCGCCTTCAGCTGCACCTTCTTCGCCTTCTTCGAGGGCAGATTCCGCAGACATGGCAGCACGGGTACGCTTGCAAGCCACGAGAAGGGCGCTGTCGCTCAAGAGGATCTCGAGGCCTTCCACATTCAAGTCGCGCACGCGGGCGCTGTCTCCAATTTTCAGGGGGGTGATGTCCACCGTCAAGCACTCCGGCAAGTCGTCGGCGATGCCACGAACTGGCACACGACGGTAGTTGAGTTCCAAACGACCACCGTTCATGACACCGATGGCTTGACCCGTGGTGCGCAAAGGCAAAGCCACTTTGACGGGTTTGCCGGGCAACACTTCGAGCAAATCGATGTGGGTGACGCGGTCGGTCACAGGATGGAATTGGATGTCCTGGATGATGCAGTCGACCTTCTTGCCGTCGATGTCCAACTCGATTTTGAACACGTCTGGATTGAAGACGAGTTTGTTGAGTTGCACTTCTTCAAGGCTGAAGTGGATTTGCTCAGCACCCCCGTAAAGCACCCCGGGAACCCGGTTGCTTGCGCGGAGCGCGTCGGCATCTTTTTTCCCTACGCCCTCACGGAGAGAGCCGCTCAATGATGCAGTTTTCATGATGATTTATTGAATGGTAAATTGAGAACTAATGGATTCGTTGCGCATCAGGCAATGCAACACCTGGGCGAACATGTCGTGCACGGGAAGCACGGTGATTTTGCTTGTGTCGACGCCTTCCTTCAACGGAATGGAGTCGGTCACAATCAGCTCGGCAATCGTGCTGTTCGCGATGCGCTCGTAGGCGGGGCCACTCAGGACGGCGTGGGTGCACACGGCACGGACGCTTAAGGCGCCGTGCTCCATCATGAGGTCGGCGGCCTTGGTCAAGGTCCCAGCGGTATCGCACATGTCGTCGACCAAGACCACGTCCTTGCCCGCCACGTCACCGATGACGGTCATGCTTTCCACTTGGTTGGCCACCTTGCGTTGCTTGTAGCAAATGGCCATGTCCACGCCCAGGTGCTTGGCGTAGGTGCTGGCCCGCTTGGTGCCTCCCGTGTCTGGGGTGGCAATGCACAGGTTGTCGCGGTTGATGTTTCCTTCAATCCAAGGAAGGAACAGCGTCGAACCGTAGAGATGGTCCACCGGCACTTCGAAAAAGCCCTGAATTTGGTCGGCGTGAAGGTCCATGGTGATGACCCTGTTCACGCCCGCGGCGGTCAACATGTTGGCCACGAGCTTGGCGCCAATCGCCACGCGGGGCTTGTCCTTGCGGTCTTGACGGGCAAACCCGAAGTAAGGCATCACCGCCACGATGCGTTTGGCGCTCGCCCTTTTCGCGGCATCAATGAGCATCAACAGCTCAAGCAAGTTGTCGGAAGGCGGGAACGTGGATTGCACGATGATGACCTCCTTGCCACGGACCGTCTCTTCGATGCTCACCGTGAATTCTCCATCGGAGAACTTCTGGGTCTTGACAGGAACCAAGGTCGTTCCGTATGCCTGGGCAACACGCTCCCCAAACGCTTGGGAGGCGGATCCAGCAAGGATTTTGATCATGTCAGACATCGCGGGCGGTTTCGAGCCCGCAAAGATAGGCATTCTCAGTCGGTTGGCGCGACCAACTTGAAGCCCTTTCCGTGGACGTTCAAGATTTCGATGCGGTCGTCGCCCCGAAGGTGCTTTCGCAGCTTGGCGATGTACACGTCCATGCTCCTTCCGTTGAAGTAATTCGCGTCCCCCCAAATGTTCCTCAGGGCGTGGCTCCGCTCGAGCAGGGCGTTCTTGTGCTTGCAGAGCATGAACAACAACTCGTTCTCCTTGGTGGTCAGCCGTTGGCTGCCCTCTCCCAGCTTCAAGGACTGGGTGTTGTAGTCGTACGAGTAGAGGCCTACGCGAAATTCTGTGACTTCTTCGCCTTCTTCGGGCAACGCCGCCGAACGCCTCAAAATCGCTTGGATGCGAAGCACCAATTCCTCCATGCTGAAGGGCTTGGTCATGTAGTCGTCCCCGCCCACCTTGAATCCTTCCAGCGTGTCGTCCTTGGTGGACCGTGCCGTCAAAAACAAGATCGGGATGCTGCGGCTTTCCAACCGAATTTCCTCGGCGACCTGGAAGCCATCCTTGCGTGGCATCATGACGTCGAGCACGACGAAGTCGTACGTCTCGCGGTGAAACGCCTTCAATCCTTCCACGCCGTCTTGCGCCCAGGTGACTTCAAACCCTTTGGCCTTCAAGTAATCAGAGAGCAAACGGCCCAAGCTGGGGTCGTCTTCACACAGGAGGATGCGGATGTCTTTCATGCGGTGTCAGTGGTTGTTGGTTGGCTTTCAAACGGAAGCGTGAAGGTGAATGTTGTGCCCTCCCCAAGACGGCTGGTCAGATTCACGGTTCCGCCGTGGCGTTCAATCACGTTTTTCACGTAGCTCAAACCCAGGCCAAACCCCTTCACGTCATGCACGTTTCCGGTCGGGACTCGATACAACCGTTCAAATACCTTGCCAAGATGTTCCCGGGCGATTCCAACCCCGTTGTCTTGGATGTCCAATGACAATCCGTCAGGCGTCTGTGTCGTGCGAATCACCACGTGCGGGTCCTCCTTGGCGTACTTCATCGCGTTGTCAATCACGTTGAACAGGATGTTCGTGAGGTGAATCTTGTCGCCCACCAAATTGGGGTTCGACGCGTTCAACTCGAGCTCGACCTTGGCGCCCTGCTTGTGGAACTGCATCGCCATGTTTTTGACGACCCCCTTGATCAAGTCATGCAGGTTCAAGGATTGCACGTACAGGCGCATGGCACCGGATTCTGAGAGGCTCGCCCGCAACACGTTCTCCACAAGCACCCCCAGCCGCTTGTTCTCCTCGCGGATCAAGTGCAGGTAGTGCTTCTTGGCCTCGTCGTCGAAGCCAGGGTCGAGGATGGCCTCGCTGGCCAAGCCGATGCTGGAAATGGGGGTTTTCAGTTCGTGGGTGAGGTTGTTGACCAGGTCCCTTTGGAGTTTGTCGAGCCGCTTGGTGCGTTGGATCGCGTACAGCGTGTACCCGAAGATGCCGGCGATGAGCAGCATCATGACAACGCTCAACGCGAAGGCCCCGAGCATTTGGCCTAGCAAGTACCGCCCGAGATTCGGGAATTGGATGCGGAACTGAAGGTTGGCGATGGCCACGGAATAGCCTCGGGTCAGCAGGTCTTCCTGAAAGGCTTCAGAGGATTCTGGCAGAAACACGGGCTGGCTGTACCGGTCGAAGGCGCCATACACGGGTTCGGCGGCGATCCCTTGCTCGGCCAGGGCCAACATCAGCAACGAATCCATGGGCAAAGCTTCCATGCGCCGTACGATGCTTCGTTCCAATGCACCCAGCTCATTGGTTCGCAAAACGTTGGGGTCTTCGTCGGCGCGATCGAGGTGACCCGCAGACAGCCAGGTGGCGACGAGTTGCAGGCTTTGTTCCACGCTTTGGTCAAACGCTTCTTTCCTGAGCTCGGCCGAGGATTCAAGCCAGCTCACTTGCACTGCCACCACCACCAGCATGGCCACGCACATGGTGCCCACGAGCCAAGGGATGAGCCTGCCTTTCATGGGCCTAAGGTCCGAAGGACAGGATGGATGGCCTTGGATTCAACAAAGATTCACAACCGGTTCACGTCCCTTGACATCGCGCGCTCAGGCCCGCGCTAGGTTTGCCCTGGATTCAGTACCGAGCTCTCGGAGAGGGAGCTCAATCAGGTGAAAGTCCCCAATCAACGAACGCGTTGTGGGGCAGCAGGTTTCAGGAAGCGGCGCGTCACTGCGCCGTTTTTTGTGCCATGAAACTTCGGTATCTTCGACCTTCTCTTCTGTCCCATGATTCCTCAGGAAACCGTCGATGCCATCATGAACGCCGCCGTCATTGAAGACGTCGTTGGCGATTACGTGGAATTGAAAAAATCGGGCAGTGCGCTCCGAGGATTGAGCCCCTTCACCAACGAGAAGACCCCCTCGTTTTACGTCCTGCCTGCCAAGGGCATTTTCAAGTGCTTTTCGAGTGGCAAAGGAGGGAGCCTGGTGACGTTTTTGATGGAACTCGAGAAGGTCAGTTACCCGGAGGCACTCCGAATGCTGGCCCGCAGGTACAACATTGAAATTGAGGAGACCGCGCCCACACCGGAAGAATTGGCGGCGGCCACGGCGAAGGAAAGCCTGGGCAACTTGGTGGCTTGGGCCCAAAAGTGGTTCACGACCCAGCTCAACGAAACAGACGCAGGCAAGGCCATTGGCAGGAGCTACTTCGTGGAGCGTGGTTTTCGCGACGACGTGCTCGACAAGTTCCTGATTGGTTACAGCCCCGATTTGTGGGACGCCGTGGCCCAAGCGGGTGCGGCGGCGGGTTACGCGAACGACAAGCTTGTTGAAGCGGGCCTCTGCAAACAGCGAGACGACGGTTCCCTGTGGGACTTTTTCAAGGGCCGCGTCATGTTCCCGATCCGAGACGTCACAGGCCGGGTCATTGGATTTGGAGGGCGGACCCTGACGACCGACAAGAAGGTCGCGAAGTACTTCAACTCCCCCGAAAGCGTCCTGTACAACAAGTCGCGGGTGCTCTACGGCATGCACTTGGCGAAGCCGGCCATCCTGAAGGAGGAGCGGTGCTTCTTGGTGGAGGGATACACCGACGTGATGGCCATGCACCAGGCAGGGGTGGAAAACGTCGTGGCCTCGAGCGGAACTGCCTTGACCACCAGCCAGATTCATTTGCTGAGGCGGTTCACCACAAACGTGACGGTCA
>CAZKGY010000059.1:0-8194 GCA_964552305.1 uncultured Comamonadaceae bacterium | reverse complement strand
GTGGGATGGAGGGAGTCCCTTTGCGAGCGAGCCACCATGCCAGGCCCGGCAATGGTCGCCGCATGCCAGCCAGTTCCGGCAAACCCTGACGCGCGAAACGAAGCCATTTCTCCGGTTGGCGATACCCATTGGGTGGTGTCCCAGGTCAAACCAACATCGGCGGTCATTCCAACCCATCCATCGGACCCCGCAAATCGAACGTGTTGTTCGCTGCGAACATCGAGGGTGCGAATCGACATTGGAAAATCCCATCGTTGGGGTCCAGGGCGGGGCACTTCCGTTGCGGGGCTTGTGCATCCGAATGTGGCCGCGAGAGCGACCCATGGCCATGCTTTCATGCCACAAAAGTGTGAAAGAAATGCGCTTGGGTCGTGGACAAGATTGCCAGGCGATGGCGAGGCGCCGGCCAGCTTCGTGCCGAAATTGGGCGCATGCGAATTTTTCTGACCATGCTTTTTGGGTGGTTGACCGCCGTCTCTGTTTGGTCTCAGGGTCCCTTTTTGACAGTCCAAGGGTTGGAGCCCAATGGTTCGATGGTGGCCTTGCCTGGAGTGACGGTGCAATTCAGCTGTGAGGGACAGGTCCTGAGGGTGGCCGCCACCGACATGGATGGCCGATTGGACGCTTCGACGTTTTCCGGTTTGTGTCGAAACGGATGTGAGATCAAAGCGAGTTTTGTTGGCTATCAGGCCAAGTCAGTCGACTGCCAATCCTTGCAGAGCGAGGGATTGACCTTGGTTCTAGGGGCAGCCACAGAGTCCTTGGGTGAAGTGGTGGTGACGGCGAGCATTGCCGGGGCCACCGTTCAAGAGGAAACCGTGCCCGTCACTGTGTTGAAGCCATACTTGAACGAAAGTGCCAACGCGGTGGATTTGAAAGGGCTGGTTTCCAAGACGCCAGGCGTCTCCATCATGGACGGCCAAGTCAGCATTCGTGGTGGAAGCGGGTACAGCTATGGCGTGGGCAGCCGGGTGCAAATGTTGTTGGACGACATGCCTCTCTTGAGCGGAGACCTTGGTGAAATTTGGTGGAGTTACTTGCCGATGGAGCACGTTGCCCAGGTGGAGGTGGTCAAAGCCACGGCCTCTTCCATGTATGGGTCAGGCGCTTCCAACGGAGTCATCCACATGCGCACGGCGTGGCCGGGTGACGAGCCTGAAACATTTGTCAGTGCATTCAATGGGGTCTACTCGGATCCGGGTCCCTCGAGCTGGCGATGGTGGAACCACAGCTATTCGCCGGTTTCCAACGGCATGAGTCTGAGCCATAGGCAGAAGTTTGGCAAGGTCGATTTGGTCGCTGGGGGCAACATGTTGTCGGACAAGACGTACCTGTCTGTGGGCCACGAGCAGCGCATGCGGGCAAACGTCAAGCTGCGCTACCGACATTCTCCACTGTGGCAATTTGGTTGTGGGTTTCAAGGTCAGTACCAGCAAATGGGTCGCTTCATCCTCTGGGACGACTTCGTCACGAATGCTTACCTGCCCATGGAAGGGACATCCAGCGAAGACCGTTGGTTCAACTGGCACGTCGACGCCTGGGCCAAGCGCACCCCCATGTCAGGAGGGTCGCACCATTTCAACCTGAGGGCTTACGAAACGGCGCGGTACGGAGAAGACACCATTCCGACCATGGTCAGTCGGCTCACCATGTTCCAAAATCGCTACGTGCGCCACCTCGGTGACCATTGGACGACCCAGGTGGGTCAAATGACTTCCGTGCAACGGTCGTTTTCCAGCCTGTATCCAGACATTCAGTTGCTCACGTTCAATCCCGCACTGTTTGCCCAACTGGAGTGGGCCCAAAACGGTTGGCGGGCGTCGGGTGGCATTCGTTGGGAATGGAACCTCAATCCTGGACAAGCATCTCTGCGCCAGGTGTCGAAGTATCCTGTGGGCAAGCGATTCAATTCAGACCCATGGTTTTCATGGATTTACAACGAAGCATCTGGGCCGATTGCCCGAATTGGCTTGAACCGTAGCCTTGGTGAAGGCCTCAACCTTCGCATGTCCTACGGCGAATCGCTGCGTTTTGCGTCGATCGCAGAGAAATACGTGGAAGGCACCTTGACGGACGGGATCAGCATTCAAGGGAACATCGATCTGGTGAGCGAGTCGGGCAACAACTGGGAGCTGGGATTGGTGCAGGAGCTGAAGTCGGACCGGGGGAGCATGTTGCTCGAAGCGTCTGCCTTTTTGTTGAATTACGACGAAATGATCGAGTACACCCTTCGTCCTCAAACGAACGACGACGGGAACATCATCATCATTGATGGGGAACCACAGTTCTTCTTCCAGCCGCTGAATTTGGGAAGGACCCGAATTGGTGGGTACGAATTGAGCCTAACAGGGGAAGGCAAGGTGGGACCCATTCCGGTCAGGGCAGTCGTGGGGTACACCTTCAACTACGCCGGCGATTTGACGAATGACCCTGCACAAGAGAACATGAGGGTGTACCTGGACAACTTCTTCCAGGCCGCCGACTCTGCCTCACGAGACAGCTTGATTCTTGCGGGTTCGTTGTTGAAGTACCGAAATCGCGGGGCGTTCAAGGCAGACGTCGAGTGGGACATGGGACCGTTCACTGCTGGTTTTGCGGTCAATCATCAAACGTTCATTGACACCTTGGATTGGTACTTTCTCGAGCTCATTGACGGGTTGGCAAACTACCGTGAGCAGTTCACCAATGGGGCAAAACGGGTGGATGCCAGGTTGTCCTACAATTCTCCGCAAGGCCATCGTTTCTCTTTTATTGTCAACAACTTGAGCAATGGAATTGTGAGTACGAGGCCAGGCATCCTGGGTGCCCCAAGGCACTTCATGGTTCGCATGGACTTTGCCATTGGTCAAGGTGCTGCCCGGCGGCCACGACCACCCCATGCACCCCCGTTCCCGCAGTAGGAGTCCTCTAGCTCATATGGGCTAGTTTTGCCCGCATATTCAACCGTTGACAATGAATTTCAAGACGCTTTCTGTCGCGCTTGCTGCGACATTCCTCTCTGCCTTGGCAGATGCCCAAGGTCATATTCCGGGACAGTTTATCGTGCAATTTCACCACGATTTGGACGCGGCAAAATTTGCCAAGGAGTACGGCTTGGTTCACCTCCAAGACCTCTCACCACGGGCACACATCGATTTGCTTGCGTTTCCTACCGCATCGACAAACGCTGACGATTGGGATGCGTTGCGTGCCATGCGCCAAGACGGTCGCTTGGAAGCCGTCCAATTCAACCACGTGGTGGAAGAACGGGAAACCGTGCCCAACGATCCTTCGTTTGGACAGCAATGGCACCATGTCCAGGGCGGCGACCATGACATTGACACAGACCTCGCTTGGGACATCACCACAGGTGGTTCTGCGGCCAACGGTGCGCGCATCGTCGTGGCCGTGTTGGAGGGCGGAGGCTCCAACTACAACCACGTTGATTTGATTGGCAACCACTGGGTGAACGACGCCGAGATTCCTGGCAACGGCATCGACGATGACGAGAATGGTTTCGTGGACGACTACGACGGATGGAACGCAACCAACAACTCTGACAACATTTCTGCGGGAGGCCACGGCACGTCCGTGTCCGGCATGATTGGAGCCACTGGCGACAACGGTGTCGGTGGCGTGGGGGTGAACTGGGACGTGGAGATCATGCAAGTCCAAATGGGCGGGCTCTCCGAGTCCAACGTCATTGCTGCGTACAACTACCCCTACGAAATGAGGGCACTATACAACCAAACTGGAGGTGCACGTGGCGCATTCGTGGTGGCGACAAACGCTTCTTGGGGCATTGATTTGGCCAACCCAGCCAACTACCCTGTGTGGTGCGGATACTACGACGACTTGGGCGAGCAGGGCATCCTGAATTGTGGCGCAACCGCGAATGCAGCGTACAACATCGACACCCAAGGCGACATGCCCACCGGTTGTTCTTCGCCTTACATGGTTTCGGTTACTGCGACCAACAACAACGACGTTCGCACGTTTTCTGGATACGGCGCCACGACCATTGATCTGGGTGCGCCAGGCGAGTCGGTGTACTTGCCAAGCGGGTCTTCAGGATACGGCAACACTTCAGGCACTTCGTTTGCCAGTCCGTGTGTGGCTGGCGCCATTGCCTTGGTGTACAGCGCTCCATGCCCTGATTTGATGGGGTTGGCGTTGAGCAACCCTCAAGCAGCAGCGGACTTGGTGATGGGATACATCTACGACGGCACCGATGAAGTGAGCAACCTTGTCGGCGAGACGGTGACAGGAGGGCGTTTGAATGCGTTCAATGCCTTGAACTTGGCCATGGCGAATTGTGGCCCGCTTGAGTGCGAACCTGACAGCATCTATGCATCCACGGGCTGCGTGTACGATGCCAGCCTTGACACCGTGGTGACGGAATTGGAGCTTGGGGTGGAATTGAGCTCTTTCCTTTGTGCCACGAGCACCGTTTGCGTGTTCACTGACGCCGATTCCTTGGGCTGGGTGTGCGATTCTTTGGCCATCAACTCTGGGTCGACGTACACGTTCTCAGGGTTGTATCCTGACGCGAACTATTCGTTCTACTACACCATCGATACGTTGCAACTCGGGTACGCCATCGACGTCCAGACTCCCGCTTGCGACGAGTTGATCCCTGGATGCATGGGACCAACGGCCTACAACTTCGACCCGCTTGCAACCATCGATGACGGTTCCTGCGATTTCCCTTGCATCGACTTCACCTTGACCATCGAGACGGATTGTTGGCCCGAAGAGGTTGGATGGGAACTTGTGCTAGAAGGAGAGGAGGTGGTTGCCTCCGTGGCGACGGGTGAATACGCCGAAGAACAAGCGGAGTACACCTTTGAGCAATGTCTCACCGAAGGGTGTTACACCTTGACCATCACGGACGATTACGGCGACGGATTGAATGGCGCGGCCTGGGGTCAGTGTGGTGTGGATGGCTACTACGAGGCGTTGGATTCTTCGGGCACTGTGCTCTTTTTCATGGAAGAAGCCAACTACGGGGAAGCGGTCACCCATCAGTTCTGTCTGCCAGCCATTCCGGGTTGCACAGACGAGGACGCATGCAACTTCAACGCCGATGCCAACACCAACGATGGTTCGTGCTTTTCGCCGGGTGATGCCTGCGACGATGGTGACGACAACACGATTGAGGATGTGGTCAACTTCAACTGCGAGTGTGTCGGAGTGCAGGCCGTGTTTGGATGCACGGACGACGACGCGTGCAACTACAACCCCGAGGCCAACGTGGACGACGATTCCTGCTACTACCTCGGCGTCGGGAGCATCGTGGGACCCTTGTTCTCTGAGGCAGGGGACACTGCCACGTACATGATCTCAGGAGCGCTCGGCACCTCGTTCGAGTGGTCCGTGGACGGCGGTGAGCTTTTGGAGGGACAGGGAAGCGACGAGGTGGTCGTGGTCTGGGGCCAGGAAGCGGGTCAAGGATCCATTGAAGTGGTTGAAACCGACGGATCGGGTTGCGAAGGAGAAATTGAGCGCACGGTTCAAATTTTGGCCACATCCAACGTCAACGCGCATGACACGCGCCGTTGGGAATTGATGCCGAATCCCGCCAAAGGCGTGGTTCGACTTGCCGTGAATGGTGGATTTGAGGGAGCCGTCGAGGTGACGCTCATCGATTTGCAAGGACGTGTGGCCTTGTCTGTGCACAGCCAAGACGGGCAGGTCGCGCTGGATGGTGTCCAGCCAGGCTTGTACGCCGTGAAGGTCAATGGGCCATTGGGCCAGACCACGCTGAGCCTCGTGGTGGCTGAATAAGCCGGCGAATCAGCGCTAGGCTTTGGGAGAAGCTCCGTCCCACATAGCTCGCAACTCAAGGCAGGCATTGCCGGTCCAGTCGCGAACATGGGTGCGGAGCTTCTCTGCATCATCCATGATCACGCGGTCGCCAAAACGAACGGCAATGTCGATGTGTTTGGCCCCGAAGTGCCGAAAGGCGTGGGGCACAAACCACGTGCCGCCTACCCAGGCAATGTCCGGGTTTTTGTACTCCAACGCCACAGGGACAATCGGGAAGCCTTCCTCGGCGCAGGAGTAAAACATGCCAGGTCGATAGTCCAGCAAATCAGGTCCTTTGTGGGTGGTCCCTTCTGGGAAGATGACGATGCCGGCACCTTCTTGGAGACGCTGCATGACGGTTTGTCTGGTGGCCCGACGGCTGTCTTTGCTTGTGCGATCCACCCAAATGGTGCCGAGCAAGTTGGCACCCCAACCGATGATGGGCCAAGATTTGGTCTCCAGCCTTGCCACATACACCACGGGAAACTCCACTGGGAACAGGATGGCGTCCACGTACGATCGATGGTTCCCCATCAACACCGCAGGCTCCGTGGGCAAGTTTCCTTCCCAGCGGATGCGAATGCCCATGAAGCGGTGGAGTCTGCGAAAAAACTGAAGCAACTTGCGCTGGATGTACTCACGGATTTGGTGCGTGGAGTGACCACGGCTCTTGCGCCAAGCAAGGTTGATTGCGATGGTCAAACTGGTGGCCAGGCAAATGTTGAGAAAAGCAAGGCAGCGAAACAACGCACGGAACATTCTCATAAGTTTGGCAAGATAGACCCATCTTCCTCGACGCGACGGTTCCCCATGAACAGGCTCAGGTGTTCGCTCTCATTGGCCGTTTGGAACGACGGATGGTGCGCCAGCTTCATTTTTTTGGAGGGACGGCAGATGGAGCGGTGATGTGCCCCCGTGACCGGGTGGGTCCAAGCAAGTTCGGTGCCGTGCAAATGGATGCCGTGGCCTGCATAGACAGGCTTGCATCCATAGGTGGCGTCACCGACAATGGGGTGTCCCATGGCAGCTGCATGACGTCGGATTTGGTGGGTGCGACCCGTGTCGATGCGCCATTCCACGAGGGTTGCCACCTTGTGGATCGGCCAAGCACGGTGCCCGAGCACTTGAAAGCGCGAGGAGGCAACTTTGTCTTCGATGGCCATTGCGCACCTTCCACGTTCTGTAATCAGGTGGCCACAGAGCCATGCGTGGTACGTCTTGGTGAAGCTGGGCCAATGGGCTTGACACGCCGTCGCTACGTCTGGAGTGGCGGCGACCATCAAGGGGCCCTTGGTGCCATGGTCCAACCGATGCACCAACCGCGGGGTGGCTTGTGAGGGCCACCCCAGCTGTTCCAATGACTGAGAATCGCGAAGGATCGTGTTCAAGGCCATCCGTTGCCGACCGTGGCAAGGCACGCCTGCAGGTTTGACGACAACGGCCAAGTAGTGATCCTGGTGGATGATTTCCAACTCCATCGCCTCACGAAGGTCAAACGAATTTTGCGCGCACGGAAGTTTTGGCGACGAAAACGATTGATTTGTCGATGATTTTGTAAATTCCGGGGACAAACCGAATCCATGAAACACATCATCCAATGCCTGCTGGCGCTTTTGGTTCTCTCCTTCGGCATGGGCTCGGCCTTTGCCCAGCAAAAGGGTGACAGCCATTCCCGCGACCGCGTTTGCCACACCATGGGCAACCTGGATCGACTGATGCATGAAAATCCCAAGATGGCCCGACGCATGGCGCTCATCGAAAAGCAAACCGAAACGTACATGCGACAGGTGCAGGCCAACCCTGCCCAGCGTTCACAGTTGATGGTGACCATTCCGGTCGTCTTTCACGTCTTGTACAACACTGCAGCAGAAAACATCAGCGAGGCTCAGGTGATGTCCCAATTGGACATTTTGAACGAGGATTTTCGTCGTTTGAACGCTGACCAAGACAATGTGTGGTCGCAAGCGGCGGACACGCAAATTGAGTTTTGTTTGGCTTCTCAAGATCCCAACGGCAATCCAACAGACGGCATCCTGCGTGTGCCTACAAACGTGACCTCTTTCGGGACGAACGATGCGATGAAATTCACCTCTCAGGGAGGTTCGGATGCATGGCCTGCGTCGGATTATATGAACTTTTGGGTGTGTGATTTGGGTTCAAGCTTGCTTGGATACGCTCAATTCCCTGGCGGCCCTGCCAGCACCGATGGCATTGTGTGCAATTACACGGCCACGGGCAACACGGGGACCGCTTCGGCGCCGTTTGACCTTGGACGCACCGCCACCCACGAGGTGGGACACTACCTCAACCTGCGTCACATTTGGGGCGACGGTGGATGCGGAGCCTCCGATTTTGTCGAGGACACCCCTGATTCTGACGGACCCAACTACGGATGCGCTTTGGGAAG
>CAZKGY010000058.1:0-8261 GCA_964552305.1 uncultured Comamonadaceae bacterium | reverse complement strand
CTACACGGACTGCGAAGGTCAGTACGAAATCGTTCGTACCTGGACAGCGTATGACAACTGTGACAACCAAGCCGTTGCCACGCAGGTTATCACCATCGAAGACACCACCAATCCAGACGTGGAAGTGCCTGCCGACTTCTCTGTTGACAGCAAGCATATTGCTGCTGACGGAGTGAGCGAAGACGGTTTGAAGGTTTGCATCACTGGTGGTGCAGGACCTTCGTCTGAGAACGTCCTCGTTGCTGACGAAACCGTCGCAGCGTTGTCTCAGCTCTTCCAAACTGGCGATCCTGTCCGTGTCATCAAGAACGGTAACGTGGTGGCTAGCTTGACCATTGAAGGTTTGACTGACGCAAACAGCAATCCGAACGTGGAAGATCCAAATACCCGTGTTCTGTTGAGCGGCGATGTCAATGCGGCCAACCCAACTCAACTCGAGTTGGTGGAGAACGCCACTGCATCGGACAACTGCGATCCAAGCTTGAGCAGCAACATTGTGTTGGCTTCTGAAGACATTTGCGGTGCACACAGCAAGACCTGGACTCGTTCTACGACGTTCACAGATTGCGCCGGCAACGACAGTACGGTGGTCCAAACCATCACCGTGAACGACAACACCGATCCTTATTGGACGTCATTCCCTGCTGACGTGACTGTCGCCGCTTGTGGCACCATCCCAAGCGCCTTGGCTACGGCTCAGGATCAGATCTTCTGTGGAGAAGGTGACGTCGTGAACTTCATAGACATCGCTCCTTCGTCAGAAGTGACGGACCAGGAAGAAGACGGTTGCGACCAGGACTTCACCATCACCCGTACCTACACCATCTCTGATGAGTGCGGAAACGAGATCTCTCGCGACTGGGTTATCACGGTGACGGATACGGAGGCTCCAATGTGGACCGGCTTGAACGGCATCGCCAATGGAGGCACCATTGAAGTGCCATTCGACAACGACTGCGGAGACGTGACGTTGCCTGCATTGTTGAACCCAGGTGCGGTGGATGCCTGCCACCCAGGTTCTGAAGCAGTTTGTGACGCAGACGCCAACGCTGAGTTGAACAACGACTTGGCTGACTGCATCGCTCAAAGCGGAATCACGTACCTGACCGGCATCAACGCCACAGGAACGAACAACCCGTTCTTGACATGCGGCGAGTACACGGAAGGTACGGTGGCCAACCCTGCCCCCGTGAACTCCATCGACGACGATCCATTCGGCGGAGAAACTTGCGACAACATGACGCCACACGGCATGCGCTTGTTCAACTTCGCTGCAGGTGAGTTCTACACCACCACTGCTGGTGACATGGTCAAGCACGAGGATGGCACTGCCACCTTGCACATGGTCGTGAAGAACCAGTCGAACGACGATGCGGTCTTCCACGTGGATGCCCACTTCGGAAACTTGATGAACTGGGCTGAGTGGTGCGCCACTCCTGGTCAGGAAAGCTACAAGTCGGACTGCGGCTTGGGCAACCACCAGACCTGGGAGTACGCCATCCTCTTGGACGGTACCATCACGGGTATGGGCGACTTTGAAGGCACGGAGCTCAGCATGAGCCACCAGCCTACAAACCAGTTCTTCGGCTTCCAGTTCGGACGCGGTGCCAACAACAAGAACGCCAACTACGGCTTCAGCGGTTGGTTCTACTACAACGGAACGGTCGTGGTCGACGGAGACGAACAGTCTGTCATGGGTTCAGGTGACCTCTTCGGTGACCTCGACTTCTTGAAGGACTGGAGCACGACTCTCTCTTACTGCGTGGAGGACTGCCTCGGAAACGAAACCCAGTTCTCCTACACGTTGACTGGCTCAGGTTCTGTCCAAGACCCACTGTCTGACGGTGGTGTCGAAGGTGAGAACGAAGACGCTCAGCCTACTGTGTTGAAGGATCTCGTCGAAATCACGACCCTCTTCCCGAACCCAACGTCGTCTCACGCGACGATGACGCTCGAAGCGAAAGAGGACTTGACCGCGAAGGTTCAGATGTTTACGATGGACGGAACCCTCGTCCAGCAAGTGTTCGAAGGAAACTTGTTCGAGGGCTGGCCAACGCAGCTCGAACTTGACGTGAACGACTTGGAGTCTGGCATGTACCAGATCCGAGTAAGCTCTAAGAGCTTCGTGACGACGAAGAAGTTGCTCGTCATTGAGTAACCCTCCCACTGAGCTTGCGTAACTAAATCGGAAGGCCGTCCCTCGGGACGGCCTTCTTTTTTCTCATCCTTCCTAACTTCCACTCATGAACTGGCAACGCATCCCCCTGACCACCGCTATCGCCTGCCTTTTGGCCTATAGCGCAACTGCCCAAAGCGAAGGAAACTTCCCCTACAACCCCGACGCGAACGACAACCAAACCATCGAAACGGTGGACTTGATTGAGTTCCTCACCTTGTTTGGCTCCAGCTTCAACGCCAACGGCGTGTTGCCCATTGAAGGAGGCGGCACAGGCGTGAGCACGCTTGACAGCGCCAAACTCGTGTTGGGCGTCAGCGTCTTCAGCGACATCACGCCAGTGGATCAAGTCGACCCACGTGGCCAAGTGACAGGCTCATTGACCATCACCCGCTCCCTGAACCAAGGGTCCGGCAACGTGGCAAGCGGGCTGTATGCCCAAGCGCAAGGACGCAACACCACGGCCTCGGGCACCTATTCCTTCACGTCGAACCAAAACACCACGGCTACGGCAACCTGCTCCAGCGCCATTGGCGAAGGCGCCACGGCCACGTCTGTGGCAGCCCATGCCCAAGGCTTTGGGTCCACAGCCGCCGGTTTGGCTGCACACTCCGAAGGGTACTACACCTTGGCAGACGGCCGCTCCAGCCACGCAGAAGGCGAACGGTCGGAAGCACTGAGCAACTACAGCCACGCAGAGGGTTACCGCACAGAGGCCAGCAGCACGGCTGCGCACGCCGAGGGCTACGAAAGCCTCGCCAACGGCCTGTACAGCCACGCGGAGAACCGCAACACCATCGCGTCGGCCACCTGTGCACACGCAGAGGGCGAAGGCACGTCAGCCACCGCTGACGCCGCGCACAGCGAAGGCTACCAAACGACGTCCAGCGGATTTGGCTCCCATGCAGAGGGTTACCAAACCACGGCGTCCGGCCAATACAGCCACGCCTCAGGACGAGGGTCGGCGGCCACCGCCAACGCCTCTGCAGCCATTGGATACAACGTCGTGGCCGATCAAGAAAACGGAACCGTTGTGGGTCAATGGAACTTGTCGGGCCAAACAGACGCGCTCTTCGCCGTCGGAAACGGCAGCGACGACGATGCACGGAGCGATGCGTTCCAAGTGCTGTCGAACGGCGACGCCGTCGTCAGTGGAGCGCTCATGGTGAATGGCGTCGACCTCGGTGCCCTGATTTTGGACCTCCAGCAGCAGATCGCTACGTTGCAGCAACAAGTCGACGCCCTTGGGGGCGGCAACTGATTGCGACGGGTCAGAGCTTGATGCAGACGTTTTGAGGCTCGGTGAAGAAGTCGAAGGCCTCGAACCCACCCTCGCGTCCCAAGCCCGAGGCTTTCACGCCCCCAAACGGCGTGCGAAGGTCCCGGAGCAACCACGTGTTGACCCAAACAATCCCTGACTCGATGCCAGCCGCCACGCGGTGGGCCCGCTGAAGGTTGGTGGTCCACACCGTTGCCGCGAGGCCGTATTTCGTGTCGTTGGCGAGTTGCAATGCCTCTTCCTCGGTGTCGAACGGTTGCAGCGTCACCACCGGGCCAAAAATCTCCTCTTGGTTGGTCCTGCAAGTGGGACCCAAACCCTCGATGACGGTCGGTGCCACGAAGAATCCATCCTCGCACCCCTCCGGATGCAAGCGCGTGCCACCGCACAAGATTTGTCCCCCCTCTTCCCTGGCGAGCTCGATGTGTCCGAGAACCTTGTTCATGTGGTCTTCCGAAACCACTGCGCCAAACTTCGTGGACGGATCCAAGGGGTCCCCTGCTTGCATCCGGGCGGCTTTGGCCACCAACGCGTCGCGAAACTTGTCGTAGATGGACCGCTCGACCAAGACGCGAGAACCACACAGGCAAATTTGTCCCTGGTTCGCAAAGGAACTGCGGACGGTGGTGCGCAGCGCTTCCTCGAAGTCGGCGTCGGCGAACACAATGGCCGGGTTCTTGCCGCCCAATTCCAGGCTCATCTTCTTGAATTTCGGGGCGACGTGGCCCGCGATCCGGGCGCCTGTGGCCGTGCCTCCCGTGAAGGAGACTGCCGCGATGTCGTCGTGCAACACCAACGCCTCACCGACCTCAGCACCAAGGCCGTGCAGGACGTTGAACACCCCTGGGGGAAACCCTGCTTCGGCCACCCACGTGCTCAACATGTACGCCGTGACAGGGGTGAGTTCCGAAGGTTTGGCCACGACGCAATTGCCCGCAGCCAACGCAGGCGCCACCTTCCAGGTGAACAGGTAGAGCGGCAAATTCCAAGGACTGATGCATGCAACCACCCCGAGCGGTTTGCGCAAGGTGTAATTGATCGCTTCCCCTTCCATGGCGTGGGATTGGCTCGCGTAATGTTGGATGCCAGAGGCGTAGAACCTGAGGTTTTTCTCCGCGCGTGGAATGTCCACGTGGGAGGCCAAAGAAACCGGCTTGCCGTTGTCGCGCGCCTCGGCCGTCGCCAGCTCAGACGCGTTGGCAGCCACCAAATCGGCCAACCGATCCAAACACCGGGCACGTTCGACCGCGGGGGTGGCAGCCCAATCCGGAAATGCGCGCTTTGCGGCGGCCATGGCCTCGTCCACTTCTGCCTTTCCCGATCGTGGCATGGAGCCATACACCGAGCCATTGCCCGGGGACACGAGGTCCAGGGTGGAGGCCGTCGGTTGCAGCTTTCCGTCAATGAAATTCAATGCCTGCATGGTGACGAAGTTACCCCGCGTTCATTATCTTCGCACCGCGAAAAGCAATTGTCCCATGGTGTAATGGTAACACTACTGATTTTGGTTCAGTCATTCAAGGTTCGAGTCCTTGTGGGACAACCAACAACCCAAAAAGCCACCTCGAGGGTGGCTTTTTTCATGGCCCAACTTTTAGTCCGAGATCAACTCGTACAGACGGTCCAGGTTCGGCGCCAAAATCACTTCGATGCGCCGGTTCTTGGCTTTGTTGGAGGGGTCGACCGGGTGGTACTGACTCCGGCCTGAAGCCACGAGCATGGATGGATCCACGCCAGGATTTTGCAACAAAATGTTCAGAACCGCCGTGGCCCGCAGCACGCTGAGTTCCCAGTTGTCACGCGGAATGGTGGGGCGCTGCAAGCGGTCGCTGTCCGTGTGCCCTTCCACCACGATTTCAAGGTCCTTCTGCTCAGCAATCACTGACGCCAATCCCGCGATGGCCTCTTGGCCCACAGGGTCCACCTCTGCACTCCCAGAGGGAAACAACAGCTGGGCCTCCATGCTGACGTAGACCTTGCCGTTGCGTTGTTCGACGTTCAAACCCTTGCCCTTGAATCCAAGCAGGGCCTCCGCCAACCTCGCACGGAGCGCTTCTGCCGCCTTTTCACGCGCCTCAAGCATGGCCTCCAATTCCTCCACCCGCTTGCTTCGCGACGCGAGCAAGGCGGACTTTTCGTTGAGGTCCTTTTCCAAGCGATTCAAGGCGTCTTCTCGCCGCTGCAATTCCTCGCGGATCGCCATGACGTCTTCCAACAGCTTGCGGTTCTCGTTGGCGATGTCGCTGAGTCTGCCAGAGCTCTGGTCAGTCAAGGCGTCATTCAAGGCTTCGAGACGCCCAACTTCCTCCTTCATGCGCTTCACCTCCCGGTCCAATCGGTTGACGTCGTCCTGCAACGTCCCGTTTTCTGTTTGGGCCTTGGCCAGCTTCCCTTCCAACTCCCGGCTGGCAATGTCTGAATCTTGCCTCGCCAAACGCAACGCGGCGTTTTCCGATTCGGCTTCGTCCAGTTGGCTTTGGAGCGACTCGTATTGCTGGGTGGTCACGCAACCGGTGAACGTCAACGAAGCCCCCACAAGGGCAACCATGGCCCAACGCGAAACCGCGCGCGCCATGCCTTTCAAGGAAACAAGGATCTGCATTCCACGAAGGTCTTTCGAGAATGCGCCAAATTTCAGGGGTGCCTACGCGCCTTGTTCACAAGGAAATGTCAACCGCAGGCGCCTGCGCCTTAGTTGATCGCCATCTGGAACGATCCCCCAGTCACCGACTGGAACACCCCGTCGGCATCCGCGATGGAACCGTTGAACGTGCCTACGATGTAGCCCCCAGGCACGGGGTCGATGTAGGAGATGTTGACGCTCACAGATCCTCCGTTGGTCGTGTCAAAGTCGTCGCCATCGGAGTTGGTGTATTCCACCATGTCTGTCAAACTGAGGGAGTTCACCGCGAAGTTGGACGGCTCCCAACCATCGGCTGGTTCCGTCAAGGTGATGGTCACCACGGCGCCTGTGGAGCTTTGACCAGTAATGACCAAGGTGGGATCTCCGAGGGTGCAAGAAGCCACGTCGTCACCCGTGTAAGGGAATCCTGTGCTGAACCACGAGATGGACGACTCACAAGGTTCGCAGTTGGGGCCTCCGCAGTCGATGTACGTTTCGTAGCCGTCAGCCACGCCATTGGTGCAGTCGCATTCGCACGTGCATGGCTCGCAATCCGGTCCACCGCAGTCGATGCCCGTCTCGTCGCCGTTGATCAATCCATCGTCGCAAGTGGGGCACACTTCGCAGTCGGGTCCCCCGCAATCGACCTGTCCTGGGTCCTCCAACCCATTGGGCAAGCCATCGCCACACAATTCTGGGCAAGCTGGGCAGTCAGGACATCCGCAATCGATGCCAATTTCCCCGGGATCCTGGATGCCGTTGAAGTTGGTGGCGCATGGCTCGCAGCTTCCTCCGCAATCCACCCACTGCTCGTTGTGTCCCTCAACGAACTGGTCCCAAACCCCGTTGGTGCACAAGTCACAAGGCTCGCAAATAGAGCCCCCGCAGTCCACCAATTCTTCGCCGTTGTTCAAGATGCCATCGTAGCAGTTGGGTCCAATCAAGTTGTCGTCGTTCAAGCAACCTTGAAAGGCAAATGCCAACAAAAACAGGGCAACCACGGACCCGAGAACTCGGGCAGCGGTGGGGAAAGAAGTGCGTTGAGGGGTCATGTGCGTAATTTTGACGTGGGGAAAGATACAACTTGTCCCCGACCGACACCATGGACAACCTCGAATGGAAACCTGCCCTGGCGCCGAACTTTCAACAAGTCGGTAGCCTGTCTCAAGACACGGGGCTAAGCCCGTTGGTTGCTTCCTTGCTGATCCAGCGGGGCATGGCGACGGCAGAGGACGTCCACGATTTTTTGGATCCCAGCCGCGAAAAGCTGCACGATCCCTTCCTGATGAAGGACATGGACAAGGCCGTGGCGCGCATCATGAAAGCCATTGACCGCAAGGAACGCATCATGGTGTACGGCGACTACGACGTGGATGGCACGACCTCGGTGGCCATGGTTTCCTCCTTCCTGAAGGGGCTCCAAGTGCAAGTTGTGCCCTACGTGCCCATGAGGTACGGCGAGGGCTATGGCGTGTCACCCAAAGGGGTGGAACGGGCCAAAGTCTCGGGCTGCACCGTGCTCATCACGCTGGATTGTGGAACCAAAGACTTCGAGGCACTGGACGCGGCAGCAAAGGCGGGGATCGACACCATCGTGTGCGACCACCACCTGCCGGCAGACACCCTTCCCCAAACCCACGCCCTGCTCAACCCCAAGCAAGACGAATGCGCCTACCCCTTCAAGGAACTTTCTGGGGCAGGGGTGGCCTTCAAGCTGTTGTCGGGGCTGGTGAGCACCATTGGCTTGACCATGTCGTCGGTTTACGACCACCTCGATTTGCTGGCCTTGAGCATCGGGGCGGACCTCGTGGACATCACTGGTGAAAACCGCATCCTGGCCCACCACGGCATGCGGAAGCTTCGCAAAACGATGCGCCCAGGCATCCGGGCCATGCTTCACGTGGCCAACATCGACCGCGTGCCCAACACCGTGCGTGACATCAGCTTCACCTTGGGCCCGCGCATCAACGCCGCAGGCCGTGTGGGCCACGCCTTGAAGGCCGTCGAACTGCTTATGGCCTCTGACGACAACACCGCGTACGAGCTCGCGTACGAGCTGGAGTCGATGAACCAAGCACGACGCGACTTGGACGAAGACATGACGGAAGAGGCGCTGGCCCAGATGGCCGAGCAGCCTGCCGGGCGCTGTTGCACGGTGGTGTGTGGAGAAGGGTGGCACCGCG